>CAIPGJ010000168.1 GCA_903864555.1 uncultured Pseudomonadota bacterium
AGTTGGCGGGCCTGACAATTTACTGCTTGCTGGCCGGGACGCGCAGTTTGCCGCCGACCGGCCCTTGCGTCCACTCGCGGGCATGCCCGCAGATCCTCGGGCATCCACGGCCAGGCAAGGATGACCAGCTGCATCCCCGGTCGCGCCAGCATCCGGGGCGCGGCATCTAAAAAACTTATTATTATCAGTTTCATGAGATACTCTTTTTCTTTATTATCTCAATGAATTTATTGTAATCATGCGGTCTGCTGCCATGGATGGCAACAGAGGCGAAGTCGCCGTCTCTCCTTGCCCGGAATGGCCAACAGCGCCCCTTTTGAAAAGCCGGAAGGAACAGCGTTACGGCAGCCAGCCACGTTGCAAGGCACGCCGCATGGATGGAACACGCCCAGGCAGTCTCCCCTGTTGTCTGCCGCATCAGCCCTTGCGTGCGCGAAACTCGGCCTCGAAGTGCGGCAGGCTGCGGCGGAACCACAGCCCGGAGCCGATGCAGGCGAGACCGCACAACTCCACCGTGTGTTCCGGCGAGATGCTGTCAGCCAGCAATCCGGCGACCA
The DNA here is from genome assembly GCA_903864555.1 of uncultured Pseudomonadota bacterium. Next base: position 558 of record CAIPGJ010000168.1, read on the forward strand.
GGCTGCCCACCGGCACGAAGCCGAACCAGAACATGGTGAAGATGGACATCATGCGTCCACGCAAGCCGTCGCTGACCACACTCTGGATCAGCGAGCTCGATCCATTACCGATGAGGAAAGTGCAGCCGCCGGCGACGGCCAGGCACAGGCAGGCCATCCAGATCACCGGCATGCGCGGGAACAGCAGCAGCGCAATGCCGAATGTCACCGAGGACACCCAGATGATGCGCGGTATTTCCGGCAGCTTGCGCCGGCTGAGCGCATAGCCGGCAGCGATGATGCCGCCCACGGACAGCGCACTCATCAGCACGCCCAGGGTATCGGCATGGCCGGAGAAAACATTTTTTGCGAAATACGGCAGCAGCACCACATAAGGCAGCGTGAACAAGGCCACCGCCGCCGCATTCAGCACCAGCGCCCTGGGCACCGGCGTGCCGAAGGCATACTGGAATCCCGCCTTGAGGCCACCACCCACGGCGATGCGCTGGGAAGCACCACGTGTGCGGGTCTGCCAGATGAACACGATGGCCACCGCATAGGTCAGCATGTTGAGGGCGAAGCCATAGCCCTCCCCCCAGGCCGCCACGACGATGCCGCCCAGGGAAGGCCCCACCAGACGCGACAGGTTGAAGCTCATCCCGCCCAGGGTGATGGCGTTACCCAGATCACGCGGTTCATCGATCAGCCGCGCGATGAGTGACTGGCGCACCGGTGTGTCCACCGCGTAGATGGTGCCCAGCAGCAGAGCCAGCGCCACCAGATGCCAGGGCTCCACCCTATGGGTCAGCGTGAGCACAGTCAGCGCAGTGGCCTGGCAGAAGGCCACCGCCTGCGTCACCAGTATCAGCCGGCGACGGTCGAAGCGGTCTGCCAGCAGGCCGCCCACGGGTGCCAGGAACAGCACCGGGATCTGGCTGGCAAAGGCCACCACCCCGAGCATGAGCACTGAACCGGTCAGGCGGTACACCAGCCAGCTCATGGCAATGTTCTGCATCCATACGCCGGTCTGTGACACCACCAGCCCGCACCAGAAGATGCGGAAGTCGCGGTGGCGCAGGGCGATGACGTAGGTCGGGAGCTTCATCGGATCACGCCTTCAAAATACGGCACACCGATGCGCCGGAACAGCAGCCCCACGACCAGGGTGGCGACACCACACAGCACCAGCGTGATCTCCGGGCTGATGCGGTCAGCCAGCACGCCCACCGCAAAGCTGCCCAGCGGGACGACACCGAACCAGGCCACGGTGAACAAGGACATGGTGCGACCGCGCAGTGCATCGGGGATGAGCGTGTGGATGAGGCTGCTGCTGCCGTTGCCAATCAGCAGCGTCGAAGCGCCCACCACCATCATGGCGGCCAACGCCAGGGGCAGTGAAGGCGCCTGGGAAAAGGCCGCCAGCGCGAAGCCCAGGCTGATGCAGGACCCGGCGATGAGTGAAGGCGTGCTGCGCAACTGACGGTACCTGAGGGCATACAAGGCGGCAATGACCGAGCCGAATGCCGTGCACCCCATGAGCAGTCCCAGGGTGTCGGCATCACCCTGGAAGACATGCTTGGCAAAGTATGGCAGCAACACCGTGTGCGGCAGGGAGACCAGGCCGATGGCGGCCAGCACCAGCAGCAGCACCCTGATGGTGGGTGTGCTGCGCGCGTGGCGAAAGCCACCCAGCAGGCCGCCATCGGTCGCGCTGCCGCGCCGCTTGCCATCCGCTGGAATGGCCATGCGGAACAGCATGAAGATCATGAACAGGTAAGTGAAGGCATTGACCACAAAGCAGACGCCTTCGCCATACGCGGCCACCAGCAGGCCGCCGGCTGAAGGCCCCACCATGCGGGCCAGGTTGTACAACAGGCCGTTGACGGCGATGGCATTGGGCACGTCGGCCGGGTCTTCGATCAGGCGCACCACCAGTGATTGCCGGGCCGGCGCATCCACGGCATTGATGATGCCCAGCAGAAAGGACAGCACCACCAGGTGCCAGGGGGCAACGGCGCCCCCGAGGGTCAGCGCGGCCAGCAGCACCGCCTGGGACAGGGACAGCGACTGGGTGATCACCAGCAGGCGCCTGCGGTCGAAGCGGTCCGCCAGCAGCCCGCCGAACGGCGCGCACACCAGCATGGGAATCTGGCTGGCAAAGGCCACCACACCCAGCATGAACACCGAACCGGTGATGCGGTAGATGAGCCAGCTCATCGCGATGCTCTGCATCCAGTAGCCGGCCAGGGAGGCCGACATGCCGAGGAAGTAGAGCCGGTAATTGCGATGACGGAACGCCGGGGGCAGCCCCGACGGGATGGTGGCAGGAGCGGCAAGGGAAACGGGCGGGCGGCCAGGCCCGCGCGCCTCAGGACCGGGCGTCAGCAGCTGTCACCCTTCATGCGACTGTCCAGGGCTTTGATCTGCGCCTCCAGCATGGCACCTTCCTGCATGCCCTTCTGCCGCTGGCGCAACTCATCCATCTGTCGCCCGTAGTTCTCGCAGCGCACCTGGCGCTGGAAGGCGGCTTTCTTGTCGGCGGCGGATTCCGACGTTGCTCCCGCCGCCTGTACCGAGGCTGCGGACTTGGCCGCTGCAGCCGGTGGTGCCGGGGCAGGTGCAGCGTCACAGGGGCGATCCTGATAGTTGCTGCCGCAGCGGTACATCTTCTTCTGGGCGAATGCATCGTGCATGGGCGCCATGCACACCAGCGCCAGCAGGACCAACAATCGAATTCTCACCTGATTCCCTCCCGGAGTTCCATGGCGACACCATGGCAATTTACCGCATAGATGCCTGATTGACGCAACATTACGCCACAGCAGTGTTACGCAACAGCCGTGCAATGACCAGGCTCGCCCCGGTCAACCACCCTCTTTCAGTGCATCCAGCATCAAACGGTTGAAACGCCCGGCCGCCTCGTACTGCACCCAGTGACCAGCATCCGGCAGCGCAAAGAATTTCGCGCCAGGCTGCAGTGCCTGCAGCGCAGTTTCCTGCTTGTCGATGATGCCGGTGGCGCCCTGGTCTTCGGCACCGGATATGCCGGTGACGCGGCCGCGCGCCTGTACCTGGGGCAGGCAGTCAATCAGCCGGCCGCCCGGATTCAGCTTGGGGCCGAAGAATCGCGAGCGCGCGGCATTGTTGGCCTGCAGATAAACGGCCAGCGCATCGATGTTCGCTTCCCTCGCCATCATGATGCGGCCGAGATTGACGCGATGCGCAGCCAGGCGCAGTTGCGGATCGGCAATGCCCTTCCAGGTGATCAACTCGGGATAGATGCGCTGGTAACCCGTCACGAAGCGCGAGGCCGTCAGGACCAGGTTGCGCAGGCGTGATCCAAGGTGCTTCGCCAGCGATGTGGCCACCGGCCCACCGAAGGAAAACCCGATGACATCCACTAGCCCCTGCGGTATCACCTCGTCCGCACCGCGCTCCACGGTGCCGCACAGGGCGTCCATGGTGAGCGCCTCGGGCATGTCGGAATCGCCCAGTCCGGGCACGTCGGGTGCCCACACGCTGTAGCCCTGCGCCAGCAGCGGGCCGATGTTGCGTATCCAGTGCGACCAGGCACCGGCCCCACCATGCACCAGGATCACCGGCGGCCCGCTTCTGTCGCCCCAGCGTCGCCAGACCATGGCGCCGGATCCACAAGCCGTGAGCGTCCGAGAGGCTTTGGCATCCAGCTCAGCCACCGTTGCTGCGGCAGCCGCCTGCGCCTCAACACTCAGCGTGGGATGGTGTACATCAAGTTCCGGCAGGGGCAGGGATTCAGGCATGCGCAGTGGTCAGGGGTCATAACTCAGGGACAGGTATCGGAGATCAGCGGATGTCCAGCGCCTTGAGCAGGAGCGGGTTGTAGGTGTCGGCCGCCTCGAACTGCACCCAATGCCCCATCCCTTGAATCCCATGAAAGCTTGCCTGGGGATGGATGGACTTGAGGGCCTCCTCCTGCCGATCCATGATGCGGTGGCTCAATTGGTCGAGCGTGCCGGAAATGCCGGTGATCTTGCCGCTGGGCCGTGCCTTGGGCAGATACTCATGCAGCTTCTCCCCCGGCCCAAGGGCGGGGCCGTAATAGCGCGCACGGGGCGTGTTGGTGATCTGCAGATGCATGGCCAGGTCGTCTGCGCTCTCGGGCTTGGCCAGCATCACCGCCATCAGGTTGCTGCGGTGGGCGGCCAGGCGAGCCTCCGGATCCTCCAGCTTCTTCCAGTTGGTCAGCGACGGAAATTCATATTCCGGATCCAGCACGAAGCGCGAGCCGGTCATGACGTAATGGCGCACCTGCGGCCCGCGTTGCCAGGCGACATAGGCCGACACCGGGCCACCGAAGGAGAAGCCCACCAGGTCGAAGCTGCGGTCTCCGAGCAATTGCCCGACACCACGGTTCACTGTTTCGGAAATGCAGTCCAGGTTGAGCGTTTCGGGCATGTCGGATTCGCCCAGCCCCGGCAGATCGCAGGCGTACACGGTGCGATGCGGGATGAGCACCGGCAGATTGCGTATCCAGTGGGACCAGCAGCCGCCGCCGCCATGGACCAGCACCACCGGCGGCCCGCTGTCATCGCCCCAGCGGCGCCACACCATGCTGCCGGCTCCACACGGGGTGGTCAGGCGGGTGGATGCAGCATCCAGCAAAGCCACCAGGTCCGCCGGGCTCTGCCCCGGCTGCGGAAAGAAATTCGTGCTCATTAGGCCACCCTCTCGCTGACATAGCGCTTCACCACCGCCGTATCGCAGTCGAACACTTCGCAACGCTGCGGCAGGCTCTCGATGTTTTCATAGCCTGCCGGACGGTCCGGGCTGCGGCCGATGGCCTCGTGGACGGCCGCGTCGAACTTGGCAGCCAGCGCAGTCTCCAGGCAGAGCAAGGGCACACCCGGCTCGCGATAGTCCAGCCCGACCTTGATGCCGTCCGCGGTATGCGTGTCGACGACGTAAGCGTGTTTGGCGCTGATGTTGCGGATCGTGGCGATACGGTCGGCATGGGTGCTGTACCCCGAGACAAAACCGCTGGCCTGCACGCGGGCCCAGGCCGGCGAGCCGGCCAGGTCGAAGCGCCCCTGGCGATCCAGTTGCTGCCAAAGGGCCCTCACTTGCGTGCCGTCGCCGGACATGACATCGTGGATGTAGCGCTCGAAATTGGAGGCCTTGGAGATGTCCATGGACGGGCTGGAGGTTTCGAACACCTCGCCACTGGAGCGCACGCGGTAGCTGCCGGTGCGGAAAAATTCATCCAGCACATTGTTCTCGTTGGTCGCAAGGATGAGCCTGCGGATGGGCAGGCCCAGCTTCTTCGCCACATAGCCGGCAAACACATTGCCGAAATTGCCGGTGGGCACGGCAAAGGACACCTCGCCGCCCTCGCCACCCTGACCACCGGTGGCTGCAAAGTAACCCTTGAAGTAGTACACCACCTGCGCCACCAGCCGCGCCCAGTTGATGGAATTGACCGCCCCGATGCGATGCCGTGCCTTGAAATCCAGATCATTGGACACCGCCTTGACGATGTCCTGGCAATCATCGAAGGAGCCGCGCACGGCAATGTTGAAGATATTGGCATCCATGAGCGAATACATCTGCGCCCGCTGGAAGGGGCTCATGCGACCGTGCGGCGACAGCATGAACACGCGGATGTTCTGCTTGCCGCGCATGGCGTATTCCGCAGCCGAACCGGTGTCGCCGGAGGTGGCCCCCAGGATGTTGATGGACTCGCCCCGCTGCGACAGTACATGCTCGAACAGGTTGCCCAGCAACTGCATGGCCACATCCTTGAAGGCCAGCGTCGGGCCATTCGAAAGCTGCAGCAGGTGCAGCCCCGGCTCCAGGGTCTTCAGCGGCGTGATGTCCTCGGAATGGAACACGGCGGCGGTATAGGTGCGATCGACAATGTCGCGCAGTTGCGCAGCGGGTATGTCGTCGATGAAGCGCGACAGGATTTCGAAGGCCAGGTCGCGATAGCCCATGGGGCGCAGGCGCCGCAGGTCCGCCTCGTCAAAGTGCGGATAGCGTTCCGGCACCGCCAGCCCGCCATCGGGTGCCAGGCCTTCCAGGAGAATGTCGCAGAAGGGTTTGCCGGCCTGTGCCGGTAGCCCGCGGGTGCTGATGTATTTCATGGGTGTGTATCCATCGCGCCCGCGCTGGCGGACGCGTTGTTCCTGTTCAGTTGCGGCCGAGTTCTTCCAGCCGGATGCGCGTCACCTTGCCGGTGACCACCGGCAAGGCCTCGATGCGGGCGATCGCCACATTGATCTGCTTCTCGCGCGTTTCGTGGGTGAGCATGATGATGTCTACCTGCTCCTCGCCCGCCGGAGGCTCCTTCTGCACCATGGCATCGATGGAGATACCGCCGTCGGCCAGCACCCGCGTGATGTCGGCCAGCACGCCGGGGCGGTCAGTGACGCGCATGCGCAGGTAGTAGGAGGTGACGACTTCATCCATGGGCAGGACCCGGGTGTCGGCCAGTTGGTCGGCCTGGAAAGCCAGGTGCGGCACGCGATTGCCCGGGTCGGCGGTATGCAGGCGCGTGATGTCCACCAGGTCCGCGACCACGGCGCTGGCCGTGGGCATGGCGCCGGCACCGGCACCGTAGTACATCGTGGCACCGACGGCATCGCCCTGCACCAGCACGGCATTCATGACGCCCTCGACGTTGGCGATGAGGCGGCGCTCCGGGATCAGCGTCGGATGCACGCGCAGCTCGATGCCCTCGGGGGTACGGCGCGTGATGCCCAGCAGCTTGATGCGGTAGCCCAGTTCTTCGGCGTACTGGATGTCCTCGCGTGTCAGCTTCGAGATGCCTTCGGTGTAGGCTTTCTCGAACTGCATGGGAATGCCGAAGGCGATCGCCGACATGATGGTGAGCTTGTGCGCGGCATCGATACCCTCGATGTCGAAGGTCGGGTCGGCTTCGGCATAGCCCAGCTTCTGCGCCTGCGCCAGCACCTCGGCAAAGGGCAGCCCCTTGTCGCGCATTTCGGACAGGATGAAGTTGGAGGTGCCGTTGATGATGCCGGCAATCCACTCGATGCGGTTGGCAGTGAGGCCTTCGCGCAGCGCCTTGATGATGGGGATGCCACCCGCCACTGCGGCCTCGAATGCCACCATCACGCCCTTTTTCTGGGCCGCGGCGAAAATCTCGTTGCCATGGGTGGCCAGCAGCGCCTTGTTGGCGGTGACCACATGCTTGCCGTTGGCGATGGCCTTGAGCACGAACTCCCTGGCCACGGTATAGCCGCCGATCAACTCGATGACAATGTCGATGTCCGGATCGTTCACGACATCGTTCGCATCGCCGGTGACCACCGCCCTGCCGCCGGTGACCTGCTTCGCGCGCTCGACATCCTTGTCGGCCACCCTGGCGATGACGATGCCGCGGCCGGCGCGCCGGGTGATCTCTTCCTGGTTGCGGGCCAGCACCTCCCAGGTGCCGCCGCCCACCGTGCCTATGCCCAGCAGGCCTACTTTGATCGGTTTCATGTCATTCATGGTCTTGTTCCATGCCGCGCCGACATGGCGCAGCGGTTTTGCAGAAGTGCCCTACAGCACCTTGTTGAAATTGAAGGCGGTGACCACCATGCCTTCGCGGAAATAGAACTTGTGCGCCTGATGTCGGTGGGTGCCGGAGTCCAGCGTGTAGGTGCCGCAACCGGCCCGCCGGGCGATTGCCTGGAGATGCGCCATCAGTGCGTGGCCGACACCGGTAGACCGGCGCTTCTCATCCGTGACCAGGTCATCGACGTACATCTTCTCGCCATCCACGGTGTTCTCGTAGATGCGGTAGATGCCCAGGCCGGTCACGACCTCGCCATCGGCGGCCACGCACATGCGCCCGCCACCGGCAAACACCTGTTTCATCTTCTCCGCATAGGCCTGCGGCAGATTCGGGCGCAATTGCAGGTGCACCGGCCGCGCCCGCTCCAGCCACAAAGGCTCGACGATGTTGCCCGAGGCATCGTTGATGTCGACGATGCGCATCAGCGGCGGCGCCGGCGGTAGCCGTCCAGAAACCGGGCGATGCGGCCAATGGCCTCGGTCAGTTCGTCGACATTGGGCAGGAACACGATGCGGAAGTGATCGGGTGCGGGCCAGTTGAAGCCACTGCCCTGTACCACCAGCACCTTCTGCTCTTCCAGCATTTCCAGGATGAACTGCTGGTCATCGGTGACCGGATACATCGTCAGGTCCAGCTTCGGGAAGAGGTACAGGGCTGCTTTCGGCTTGAAGCAGCTGACCCCCGGGATCTGGGAGATCAACTCATGCGCCAGGTCGCGCTGGCGGCATAGACGACCACCCGGGGCCACCAGGTCGTTGATGCTCTGATAACCACCCAGCGCCGTCTGGATGGCGTACTGGCCGGGCACATTGGCGCACAGGCGCATCGAGGCGAGGATGTTGAGCCCCTCGATGTAGTCACTGGCATGCGCCATCTCGCCGGAGATGACCATCCAGCCGGCACGATAGCCGCAGGCCCGGTAGTTCTTCGACAGGCCGTTAAAGGTGAGAAACAGCACATCGTCTGCCAGCGAAGCGATGGAGGTGTGGGTGACGCCGTCGTACAAGGTCTTGTCGTAGATCTCGTCAGCCAGCACGATCAGCTCGTGCTGGCGCGCGATCTCGACAATCTCCTTCAGCAGGTCGTCCGGATAGAGCGCGCCGGTCGGATTGTTGGGGTTGATCAGAACAATGGCGCGTGTGCGGTCGCTGATCTTGCTGCGGATGTCGGCCAGGTCGGGCAGCCAGCCGGCACCCTCGTCGCAGATGTAATGACGGGGCTTGCCGCCGGCCAGGCTGACCGCGGCAGTCCACAGCGGGTAGTCCGGCGCCGGCACCAGCACTTCGTCACCGTCATCGAGCAGGCCCTGCATGCACATCACGATCAGCTCGGACACGCCGTTGCCGATGATGATGTCGTCCAGACCCACCCCGCCGATGCGCTTCTGCTGGGTGTAATGCATGATGGCCTTGCGTGCCGCAAACAGACCCTTGGAATCGGAATAGCCCGAGGCATTGGACAGGTTGACGATCACGTCATGGCGGACTTCATCCGGTGCATCGAAACCGAAGGGCGCCAGGTTGCCGATGTTCAGCTTGAGGATGCGCTGCCCCTCTTCCTCCATCTGCTTGGCGCGCGCCATCACCGGCCCGCGTATGTCGTAGCAGACGTCGGACATCTTGGCGGACTTGCGTATGGGTTTGAGCATCGGTTTGGCTACCTGGGCAATCGGAACACTATGGACGGGGACTCGGGAAGGACGGCGGCTCATGCCGCTCGCCGGCCGCAAGCGGCCCGGCGGATGGTCTCCAGCAGCAGAATTGTTGCAATGCCGGTCATGGGCATGGTCCCGTGGTATCGGATCCCCTGGTCCAAGCTCTGCTCCGGAATCCAGAAACGGGTCCCGAAACCGGGAAAAGATATAATTCTATCAGGCTGTTGAAAACACTTCCTCAAGTTGCCCTCCGGTCCGCAAGGCGTTCGGGAAAGCACTTGCCGAAGCGCTGGTCATGGCCCTGATTTTTCCCCGCATCGCCCAGGAACAGCCTTGAAACTGCACACCTCCCGCCCCGCAGGCATCAATACCTTCACCGGCTACGGGGAGGGCTTCGTGCTGGTGAACGGACAGCGCCTCGACCACAGCGTGATTGTGCTTCCCGACCGCCTGATCGAAGGCTGGGCCGGCAGTTTCGAGACGCTGACGGCGGCCGAACTGGCATCCCTGGCAGAACTGGGCAGCGAAGTGGTGCTGCTGGGAACCGGCTCGCTGCTGCGCTTTCCCGCGCCACAGATGATGCGCGAGGCGCAGCCGGCACTGGCCCGGGCCGGCCTGGGCCTTGAAGTCATGGATGTGAAAGCCGCCTGTCGCACCTACAACATCCTGATCGCCGAAGAGCGCAAGGTCGCCGCGGCCCTGCTGCTCCCCTGAACATGCATAGGACCCGCAGCCAGGCCGCCCCGGGGCCGGTGATGCTGTTGATGCTGCTGGCGGCATTCAGCCTTGCCTGGTTCATGGCCATCGGTGAGCGCGACTTGATACGCCCCGACGAGGGGCGCTATGCCGAGATCTCCCGGGAGATGGTCGCCAGCGGCGACTGGCTGACGCCCCGCCTGAACGATTTCAAGTATTTCGAGAAGCCGGCGCTGCAGTACTGGGCCACGGCTGCCGCCTTCACCCTGTTCGGCATCACCGAATGGACGGCACGCCTGTGGACTGCCCTCACCGGCTTTGCCGGGGTGCTGCTGGTCTGGTTCACCGGCATGCGCCTGTACGGCCGGGCGGCGGGACTGGCTGCTGCCGCCATCACCGGCAGCAGCCTGCTGTATGTCTTCATGGGCCATTTCAATACCCTGGACATGGGGCTGTCAGGCTTTCTCACGCTCAGCCTGTGCGCCTTTCTGCTGGCCCAGTCCGATGCGCAGGACGACGCCGGTCGCCGGCGCTGGATGTGGACGGCCTGGACGGGTGCCGCACTGGCCATGCTGTCCAAGGGGCTGGTCGGCCTGGTAATCCCGGCCGGGGCGCTGGTGTTCTACCTGCTATGGCAGCTTGACTGGCGCATGATCAAGCGGCTGCAACTACTGTCCGGCACTGCCCTGCTGCTGGCCATCACGGCCCCCTGGCTGGTCGCGGTCTCTCTGGAGAACCGGGAGTTCTTCCACTTCTTCTTCATCTACGAGCACTTCGAGCGCTTCCTGTCCAAGGTGCACGGCCGCTACGAGCCGCCCTGGTACTTCATCCCGGTGCTGCTGGCCGGCATGCTGCCCTGGACGCTCAGCCTGCTTCCCGCCCTTTGGCGCGCGGTCCGGCGTCAATCCGGACACTTCCAGCCTGGCCGCTTCCTGATCGCCTGGTCGGCCTTCATCTTCCTGTTCTTCTCCGCCTCGGGCTCCAAGCTGCCTTCCTACCTGCTGCCCATGGTGCCGGCACTGGCGCTGCTCATCGGTCACTACCTGACCCAGGCCGGCGCCCGCGCACTGCTGTGGCAGACCCTGCCGGTGCTGGTTCCAGGCATCGCACTGATGGCTCTGGCACCACGCATCACCGGCCGCGCCGAACCGGACCTGCCGGTGGAATTGCTGCAGCACTATGTGCCCTGGCTGATGGCCACCGGCGCTGTCGCAGTGCTGGGCGTGACAGCCTGCGCCGTGCTGGCGCTGCGGGGACGGCGCCAGGCCGCAATCATCAGCCTGGCCGCTGCAGGACTGGTCGCCGGGCAGTTGCCGGTGATCGGGCACGACAGCCTGTCACCGGTATACTCGGCCCATGGAATCATTCAGACCGCCAGGCCGCAGCTCAGCGCCGACGCGCCTTTCTACATGGTGAACACCTTCGACCATACGGTGCCCTTCTACCTGGGGCGCACGGTGACCATGGTCCGCTACACCGATGAGCTGGAGAAGGCCATCTCCTGGGAACCACACAAGTTCATCCCCGACCTGGACGGCTTCGCCAGGGCCTGGTCGGCCGAGGGCCCGGCCTTCGCGATGTTCAACCCACCCGACCTGGTGCAGTTCCGTCGCACCCATCCGGCAGTGCCCATGATCGAGATCGCCCGCGACCCGCGGCGCGTCATCGTCAAAAAACCATGACCGCCGTCAGCTTTGCCCTGCTCATGACCGGCGTGCTGCTCAACGCCGCCGCCCAGCTGCTGCTCAAGGCCGGCACCAATGCCGTGGGCAGCTTCGAGTTCACCTCGGAAAACCTGGTCCCAGTCGGCCTGAAACTGGCCTTCGAGCCGCACATCATGGGCGGCATGCTGTGCTACGGCATCAGCCTGGTGGTCTGGATCATGGGCTTGTCGCGCGTGCCGGTGAGCATTGCCTACCCCATGCTGTCCATAGGCTATGTGATCAATGCACTGGCCGCCTGGCACCTGTTCGGCGAATCGCTGGGCGCGCAGAAGCTGGTCGGCATCGGCTTCATCATCCTGGGCGTGGTGCTCGTCACCCGCAGCGGCCCATGAGCCGCGCGACTGAGGACTTCCTGCCCTTCACCCGGCCGCTCATCGACGAGGAGACGATTGCCGGGGTGGCTGACGTGCTGCGCTCCGGCTGGATCACCACCGGCCCGCAAAGCCGTACATTCGAGCAGGCCCTGTCGGAATACTGCGGTGGTCGCCCGGTGCGCGCCTACAACTCGGGGACCGCCGCCCTGGAAGTGGCGCTGCGCGTGGCCGGCATAGGCCCGGGCGATGAAGTCATCACCACGCCACTGTCCTGGGTGTCCACAGCCAGCGTCATCCTGCAGGTGGGGGCCACGCCGGTATTTGCCGATGTGGACCCGGTGACGCGCAACCTCGATCTGGACCAGGCCGCGCGCGCCATCAACGACAAAACGCGCGCCATCATGCCGGTGCATCTGGCCGGACTGCCGGTGGACCTGGACCGACTGTACGCGCTGGCAGCAAAGCACAAGCTGCGCGTCATCGAGGACGCCGCCCAGGCCTGCGGCGCCCGTTGGCGTGGCCAGCGCATCGGCGCCGGTGGTGACCTGGTGATGTTCAGCTTCCATGCCAACAAGAACATCAACAGCGTCGAAGGCGGCTGCCTGGTGTTGCCCGATGACAGCGGCGTGCCCCTGGCCGAGAAGCTGCGCCTGATGGGCGTGACACGCTCAGGCGAAGACGGCATGGATGTCGACGTACTGGGCGGCAAGTTCAACCTCACCGATGTTGCGGCGCGGGTCGGGCTGGGCCAGTTCCGGCGACTGGAAGAATTCACCGTTCGGCGGCGCGCCTTGGCCCGCCGTTATTTCGAGTGCTGGGACGACAGGCTCACCCGCCTGGGGGTGCAACTGCCGCCGGCCGACTTTGATCAGTCCTGCTGGCACATGTTCCAGATCGTGCTGCCTGAAGGCGGCATCACCCGCCCCGATTTCATGCGCCGCATGCGGGAACTGGGCATCGGCATTGGCGTGCATTACCCGGCCATCCACCTGTTCACGCTGTATCGCCGACTGGGCTGGAAGGATGGCGACTTCCCCGAGGCCGAGCGCATCGGTCGCAACATCTGCACGCTGCCGCTGTTTCCGGCCATGGCCGACACCGACGTTGACCATGTCTGTGCCGCAGTCTCGCGCGTGCTGGGCACGGCCTGAAACCGGAGAGAACATGAACCCAGCGGTTTCCGTCGTCATTCCGGTCTACAACGAGGAAGCCGGCCTCGCGGCGCTGTTTGCCAGGCTGTATCCGGCGCTCGACACCATGGGACGCAGCTACGAAGTCATTTTCATCAATGATGGCAGCCGTGATCGTTCTGCGGCCCTCCTGCGCGAGCAGTTCCAGCAGCGGCCGGATGTCACACGCGTGGTGCTGTTCAACGGCAATTACGGCCAGCACATGGCCATCATGGCCGGCTTCGAACAGTGCCGCGGCAGCATCATCGTCACGCTGGATGCCGACCTGCAGAATCCGCCCGAGGAGATCGTTCGCCTGGTGGCGAAGATGGAAGAAGGTTTCGACTACGTCGGCTCGATACGGCGCGACCGCCAGGACAGCGCCTTCCGCCGCCATGCCTCTGCGCTCATGAATGCCATGCGCGAGAAGATCACCGGCATTCGCATGACCGACCAGGGCTGCATGCTGCGCGCCTACAGCCGCGCCATCATCGAAGCCATCAATGCCTGCCGCGAGGTCAACACCTTCATTCCGGCGCTGGCCTACACCTTTGCCCGCAACCCGGTGGAAATCGAGGTGGCCCACGAGGAGCGCGCCGCCGGCGAATCCAAGTACTCGCTCTACAGCCTGGTCCGGCTCAATTTCGACCTGATGACGGGCTTCTCCATCGTGCCCCTGCAATTATTCTCACTTCTGGGCATGATCGTCGCCCTTATAAGCGTCTTTGTGTACATTGTGATCATCGTCGAGCGCTGGTTCCTGGCCACCACCTGGCAGCAGGCGGTGCTGGCGGTGTGGGATCGCGACATCCTGGAATTCTTTCTGACCGGCATGATGTTATTCGGCATGGGCCTGCTGGGCGAGTACATCGGCCGCGTCTACCAGCAGGTGCGCCACCGTCCGCGCTATCTGGTCGAGGTCATCCTGGAGCGCAAGGATTGAGCAATCAGGAAGCAAGCACGGCCGTCGCCATCGTCTTTGCCTATCACAATGTCGGTGCCCGCTGCCTCGAGGTGATGCTGGAACAGGGGCTGCACATTGCGCTGGTGCTCACCCATGATGACGATCCCGGCGAGACCATCTGGTTTGACAGCGTGCGCCGCATCGCCGAAGCGCATGGCGTGCCCGTCATTGCGCCCGAAGACCCCAACGCACCGGAGGTCATCGAACGCATCCGCAGCCTGAAACCGGATGTCCTGTTCTCCTTCTATTACCGTCGCATGCTCTCGCCTGCCTTGCTCGCCACGGCAGGACGCGGCGCCTACAACATGCATGGTTCGCTGCTGCCGAAGTATCGCGGCCGTGTGCCGGTCAACTGGGCCATCATCAAGGGTGAGACCGAGACTGGCGCCACCCTGCATGAAATGGTGGAAAAACCCGATGCCGGCCGCATCGTCGACCAGCAGTCTGTTCCCATCGGGCCGGATGACCTGGCCATCGATGTCTTCCACAAGATCACCGATGCCGCCGCCTCGGTACTCAGGCGCAGCCTGCCCGGCCTGGTGGCCGGCACTGCCCGGCTGACCGCCCAGGACCTGTCCATGGGAAGCTACTTCACCGGCCGCAAACCCGAGGACGGACGCATCGACTGGTCTCAGCCGGCCGTGGCAGTCCACAATCTGGTGCGCGCCGTGGCACCACCCTATCCCGGCGCGTTCACCGACATTGCCGGCACCAGGCTGCGGGTACTGCGCAGTCGCCTCGCCGGCGAGCGCCGTGCATGCCCCGGGGGTCCCGGGTTATATTGCGAAGGCGGTCTGCTGTATGCCGATTGCGGTGACGACTGCGTGCTGCAGTTGTTGCACACGGAAGGCGGCCCGCCTCACTGGCCGGAACAGACAAAAATCCCGTTCGAGCAAAAAACATGAAGAAAAAAATCCTCATCCTCGGCGTCAACGGCTTCATCGGCCACCACCTGTCACATCGCATCATTGCCGAGACCGACTGGGAGGTCTACGGCATGGACATGCAGACCGACCGCATCGAGGGCCTGCTGAAGGAAAAACGCTTTCATTTCTTCGAAGGCGACATCACCATCAACCACGAGTGGATCGAGTACCACATCAGGAAGTGCGACACGGTGCTGCCGCTGGTGGCCATCGCCACGCCGGCCACCTACGTGAAAGAGCCACTGCGCGTCTTCGAGCTGGACTTCGAGGCCAATCTGCCCATCGTGCGTGCCTGCGTGAAGCGCGGCAAGCGGCTGATCTTCCCGTCGACCTCCGAGGTCTACGGCATGTGCCCGGACGGGGCGTTCGACCCCGAGTCCTCGCCCATGGTTTACGGCCCCATCAACAAGCCGCGCTGGATCTACGCCTGCTCCAAGCAGCTGATGGACCGCGTCATCCATGCCTATGGCCAGCAGGAAGGCCTGGACTACACGCTGTTCCGGCCGTTCAACTGGATCGGCGCGGGCCTGGACTCCATCAACACGGCCAAGGAAGGCTCCTCGCGGGTGATCACGCAGTTCTTCGGCCATATCGTCCGCGGCGAACCCATCAAACTGGTCGACGGCGGCACGCAGAAGCGCGCCTTCACCTATGTCGATGACGGCATCGCCGCACTGATGAAGATCATCGAGAACCGCGATGGCATCGCCAGCGGCAAGATCTACAACATCGGCAACCCGAGGAACAATTTCTCGGTGAAGGAACTGGCCGAGATGATGCTCGAGCTCGCCGCCGCCTATCCCGAATACCAGGCCAGCGCGAAGAAGGTGAAGCTGCAGAAGGTGTCCGCCGAGCAGTATTACGGCAAGGGCTACCAGGACGTGCAGAACCGCGTGCCGAAAATCACCAACACCATGGCCGACCTCGACTGGAAGCCCCGCTTCAACATGAAAGAGGCGCTCAAGCGCATCTTCGACGCCTACCGCGGCGATGTTGCCTCGGCGCGCCGGCTGGTCGACTGACCAGCCATGCCTGCACCCGCAACACTGCGCATTGCGCCGGCCGCACCGGGGGATATCGTCCATCTGATCGAGATGATCGGCGAACTGGCGGCCTTCGAACACCTCAGCCATCTGCTCGAATGCACTGAAGAAAAACTGCAGGCTGCGCTGTTCGGCGCCCGACCCTGCATCGAGGCGCTGATCGGCTGGGTGGACGACCCTGCCCCGCAGGCGGTGGCCTACACCATCTGCTTCCAGAACTATTCCACCTTCCTCGGCCGCCCCGGGCTGTACCTGGAAGACCTGTACGTGCGGCCCGCCTGGCGCCAACGCGGCCATGCACGCAGCATGCTCACCCATCTGGCCGCGCTGGCAGTCGAGCGCGGCTGCGGCCGCTTCGAATGGTCGGTGCTGGACTGGAACACCGGAGCGCAGGATTTCTACCGCGGGCTGGGGGCCGAAGTGCTGCCCGACTGGCGTATCACCCGCCTCACCGGCAAGGCGCTGGAACGACTGGCTGGAAACAGGTCATGAGCCTGATCGCCCTCAAGATCGACGTGGACACCTGGCGCGGCACCCGGGAAGGCGTGCCGCGGCTGGTGGACATGCTCAAGGCGCATGAAGCCGGCGCCACCTTCCTGTTCAGTCTCGGACCGGACCATACCGGGCGCGCCATCACCCGGGTGTTCCGCCGCGGCTTCATGAAAAAGGTCTCGCGCACCTCGGTGCGCGAGCACTATGGCATCCGGACACTCCTCTACGGCACCCTGCTGCCGGGGCCGGATATCGGCCGCACCTGTGCCGGAATCATGCGCGAGGTGAAGGCGGCCGGCTTCGAAGTCGGCATCCACGCCTGGGACCATGTGAAATGGCAGGACCATGTCGCCACCGCAGATGCCGACTGGACCGGGGCGCAGATGCGACTGAGCATGGACCGATTCGAGGACATCTTCGGCGAAGCTGCCCGTTCCCACGGCGCCGCGGGCTGGCAGACCAATGTGCATGCCCTGCGCCTGACCCAGCGACTGGGATTTCCGTACAGTTCGGATTCGCGCGGCCATTGTCCCTTCATCCCGGTGGTCCGCGGTGAGGTCATCGCCTGCACCCAGTTGCCGACCACCCTGCCGACCCTGGACGAGCTGATTGGCCGCGAAGACATCACGGTTGCCAACGTCGCCCGCCACATCCTGCAACTGACCAGCGGACCGTCCGAGCTGGGACACGTCTATACGCTGCATGCAGAGCTCGAGGGTGGCAAGTTGTCCGGTGTGTTCGAAGCCCTGCTGTCGGGATGGAAGAACCAGGGGCACCGCCTCGTCTGCCTGCGCGAACTGCATGACTCCCTGGACACCGCTCGCCTGCCACGCAATGAAATTGCCATGGGGGAAGTCCCTGGCCGCTCCGGCGAGCTCGCCATGCAGGGCGAGGAATTTCTCACCTGAGAGCCTGCCATCCAGCAGCGTGCCTCCCCCCCTTGTCACGAAAAATTCACCGGATCCATGGTTCCATTGCCTTGCAAACGCGGAGGAAATATGACAACAATATCGAAGATGGCCAACAAAAAAGCAGTCACTGATTTCTCACTGCCTGCCACGGGCGGCGGAACCTTCTGCCTCTCGCAATCCCTGTCCGGCGCCAAGGCCAAAACCGTGGCCATCTACTTCTACCCCAAGGACAATACCCCCGGCTGCACCACCGAAGGGCAGCAGTTCCGGGATCTCCACGCCCAGTTCATCAAGGCTGGCTGCCAGGTGTTCGGGGTGTCACGCGACAGTCTCAAATCGCACGAGAATTTCAAGACCAAGATGGCCTTCACGTTCGAGCTGCTCTCGGACGCGGAGGAAGTCGCATGCAAGCTGTTTGACGTCATCAAGATGAAGAACATGTACGGCAAACAGGTGCGGGGAATCGAGCGCAGCACATTTGTACTCGACAGGAATCGCGTCATCCTCAGGGAATGGCGCGGTGTCAAAGTTCCAGGCCATGCCCAGGAGGTACTTGATTTTGTTAAAAACGTCTGACGCCTTCAAAACTGCCAGCTCCTCCAAGAACACTGAAGACCAGACCCGGCCGGCGCGCAAGAAACGCGCTGCCAAGACCAGCACCAAGCTATTCGTGCTGGACACCAACGTACTGATGCATGATCCCACCAGCGTGTTCCGCTTCGAGGAGCACGACATCTTCCTGCCCATCGTCACCCTGGAGGAACTCGACAACAACAAGAAGGGCGTGTCCGAGGTGGCGCGCAATGCGCGCCAGGCCAGCCGCTTCCTGGACGAGATCGTCAGCAAGCCCGGGGGCGACATCACCGCCGGCATGTCACTGCAACGCTATGAAGCGGACGCTGCAACCGGCCGGCTCTATCTCCAGACCGAGGCCATCAATGACATCCTGCCCGCCAGCCTGCCGATCGGCATGGGCAAGACGGACAACCAGATCATCGGCGTCGTCATCCACCTGCAAAAGCGTCATCCCCAGCGCGAAGTGATTCTGGTGTCCAAGGACATCAACATGCGCATCAAGGCCAAGGCCCTCGGCCTGGCTGCGGAGGATTACTTCAATGACAAGGTGCTGGAGGATACCGACCTGCTCTACAGCGGCGTGCGGGAAATGCACGGCAAGTTCTGGGACCAGCACGGCAGCAACATGGAGTCATGGAAGAAGGAAGGTCGCACCTACTACCGCATCCGCGGCCCCCTGTGCACCCAACTGGTGCTCAACGAGTTTCTCTACCAGGAGGGCGAACTTCCGCTCTACACCTGGGTGCGTGAAGTGGCAGGCAAGTCGGCCGTGCTGGAAACCATCAAGGATTTCGGCCACGTGAGGAATTCCGTGTGGGGCATCACGGCACGCAACCGCGAACAGAATTTCGCCCTCAACCTGCTGATGGACCCGGACATCGATTTCGTCACCCTGCTTGGCCAGGCCGGCACCGGAAAGACGCTGATCACGCTGGCAGCAGGCCTCATGCAGACCCTGGAGGCGAAGCTCTACTCAGAGATCATCATGACCCGGGTGACCGTCCCCGTAGGCGAGGACATCGGCTTCCTGCCCGGGACCGAGGAAGAGAAAATGACACCCTGGATGGGTGCACTGGAAGACAACCTGGACGTGCTCAACAAGACCGACGATGAGGCCGGTGACTGGGGGCGCGCTGCCACGCGTGACCTGATCCGCTCGCGCATCAAGATCAAGTCGCTCAACTTCATGCGCGGCCGCACCTTCCTCAAAAAGTTCCTCATCATCGACGAGGCGCAGAACCTGACGCCCAAGCAGATGAAGACACTGATCACCCGGGCAGGTCCTGGCACCAAGGTGGTCTGCCTGGGCAACATCTCGCAAATTGACACGCCCTACCTCACGGAAGGCTCTTCGGGCCTCACCTATGTGGTGGACCGCATGAAGGGCTGGCAGCACTGCGGCCACATCACGCTGGCGCGTGGCGAGCGTTCCCGCCTGGCTGATTACGCTGGCGAGGCGCTTTAGTAGAGTACCGATCAAGGGGGCATGCCCCCTTGGAGATCACCCACCTCAGCGGAACACCGGCACGATGGCGATCGGCTTCCCTGACCTGTTCGACGCATCCGTAAAGGAGAACGCCCTGATACCGGCCGGCACAGGGCGTCCGGAGCCGCGATCAGCCGTGATCGTTACAGGGCCTTGTGCGTGCCGTCACAGAACGGCGCCTTGCCGGCCTTCTTGCAACCGCACAGCCAGACCTTGTCGTCCTTTTCCAGCGTGAATTTCACCGGCGAGAACTCCCCCCCCTTGTGGGAACCATCGCAGAAAGGCTGTTTCTGCGACTTGCCGCAGGAACACCACCAGTAATCTCCCGCCTTGAGCTCGACGGCATAAGGCGCCTTCTGGGCACATACCGGCTCTGCCATGCTGCCCTCCCGTGGATTGAATGAAGTCAATCGTAAACCAAATACCGAACAATTGGCGTTCCTGCCGGATTAAGCCCCTGGCCTACTGTCGTCCGGACAGGGGCAGCAGCGTGCACTCCCGTATAATTTCCCCATGAAATTTCTCTTCGATCTTTTTCCAGTCATCCTTTTCTTCGTGGCCTACAAGCTGGCCGGGATATACACCGCCACGGCGGTAGCCATTGCAGCCACCTTTGCGCAGATCGCCTGGCTGAAACTGCGCGGTCGCAAGGTCGAACCCATGATGTGGGTTACCCTCGGCATCATTGTCGTGTTCGGTGGCGCCACCCTCTACCTGCAGGACGAGGCCTTCATCAAGTGGAAGCCAACCGTGCTCTACTGGCTGTTCGGCGTGGTACTGGCCATCGCCCCGTTCTTCGGCAAGAACTTCATCCGCTCGGTCATGGGTGCCCAGATCGAGCTGCCGGAAGCCGTCTGGACCCGACTCAACTGGGGTTGGACGATATTCTTCCTGCTGATGGGCATTGCCAATTTGTACGTGGCCTGGAACTTCTCCACGG
>CAIPGJ010000169.1 GCA_903864555.1 uncultured Pseudomonadota bacterium
CTCAATGGCGCGTACATCGGCAAACACAGCCTGGTCGGCGCCCATACCCTGGTGCCCGAAGGCAAGCGCTTTCCCGATGGTGTGCTGCTCATGGGCACACCGGCAAAGATCGTCCGCGAACTCACCCCGGAGGATCAGGTACGGGTCGCCCGTACCGCTGCCAACTACGTCGCCCGCTCCGCCCAGTACCGGCAGTTGCTGAAACTCATTCCGGACGATGAATTATGATCATTTTGAAGTGTTTATCCTCACGATCATTAGATTAAATAAATGAATGTGATCAAACAATGACCAAACCCGCTGCCCCCTCCTCTGTCCCCGCAGACACCACCGGTGTGGCAGCCGCCTGGCAGGCGCGAGTGGCACGCCACCGCATCGACTCGATTGCGCAACACTGCCTTCCGCTAATGCCCGACGCGCGCGCCGAACGATTCATCTTCCTTCGTCACGGCGAAACGCGTGGCAACCACCTGCGCATCTTCCAGCATGCCGAAATCGAACTGAACGAGACGGGTCTGGCGCAGGCTGCCGAGGCGGCAGCGCTGCTGGCTGGCAGCGGCGTGCGGTGCATCCTCTCCAGCACCATGCACCGGGCCTGGCAGACCGCGGTGATCGCTGGCGAGTCGCTGAAGCTGTCACCCACCGAAGAACCCGGCCTGCGCGAGCGCTGGTTCGGTGACCTGGTGGGCACCTCGTCGGCGGAACTGGACTGGAGTTACGACCCACCCAACGGCGATCGCCTCATCGACTTTGTCACAACGACCCGGCAGGCCCTGGCCAACAGCCTTGCGAGCACCGACCCGACGCTGCTGGTGGCACACGGTGGCAGCCTCTACGTCATTGCCTACAGCCTCGGAGTGACGCTGAGGGAGGACATGGCCAGCAATGCCACACCACTGGTGTTCGAGCGCAGCGATGGCCGCTGGTCGGCGCGCCATTACGCTGAGGTGAAGCTGCAGCGCGGCGGCAACATCGGCTGGTAGCCCATGGATGGCCGCAATGAGGGGCAATGCAAACTCTGTCCATTCACCTCTCGGTGAGCAGGCCTGAAACAAAAAACCGGCCTGAGCCGGTTTTTTGTTGTGGCAGGCGCTGCGGCGCTACTTCTTCGGCTTCTTCTCCTGCAGCATTTCAGGACGGGTGCGCAGCAGCGGCTCGATGGGCCGTGCCGGGAAGAGGAAGGTCCACTTCGAATAGCCCTTCTCGCGCTCCACCTGTTCCAGCAGCTTGACGCGGTAGTCCACCCATTCCTTGGCCTTCTTTTCCTTGTCCTCAGGCTTCTCGTCCTTGAACGCCACGCGCTCCTTGGGCGGGTCGCCGGCAATGGAGAAAGTCACGTAGTAGCGGTTGTCCTCCGGTTTGGCGCCGGGCACCTTGTTGCCAATGCGAATGGTGTAGGTCAGGTTGTCGAAGGTCTCGGCCTTGGCCACCACCGCCTTGTCCAGGCCGGTCACCTCGTTCTTCGGATCAGCCACGACATCGATGATGTTCACGGCATAGAGCGGGCTCACCGAATCCTGGGCCTTCTGCTGGTCGGGGCGCTCCCCGCCATCGCCGAAGTTCCACCAGTCGCCCTCTTCCTTGCGCACCACGCTGTAGCGCGGCGCGCCCTCGGGGCCGACCACGCTGATGCCCTTGGTGCGGTCGACATGCAGCACTTCCTTGGCCACCCAGGCTTCCGGCTTTGCCTCGGCCTGGATCAGTCCGTCGGACACCACGATCATCAGCTTCTCGTCGGTGCCGGACAGCAGATGGCGGCCGACCGCCTTGTCGAACTCCTTGGGCTGTTCGCCCGGAGCCGGCGGCTCGTTCACGCGCTTGATCACGGTGCGCCCCAACAACAGGCGCGCCATCGGCTTGCCAGCAGCATTCTTCAACTCCATGACCGTGCCGGTATTGCCCGCCGTGCCCTTGTCTGCAGGCTTGTCCTTGGCATCCGGATCCAGCAGCATGAAACCGGGGCGCTCGGCCGCCGTCAGGCCCTGCGTCTGCGTCACGTTGAGGCCGGCAATCTTGTTGAGCAGGTCGGCCAGGCGCCCCATTTCCACCGGGAAATCGGCACGCTCCTTCACCCTCCAGGTCTCACCGTCCTTCACCAGGCTGGTCTGGCCCTGGCCATCCCGCAGGATGATCTGTGCCACCTCGGCCGCCTTGAACTCGGGCAGCAGCTTTTGCCCGACGCGGGCATCGGACTTGTCCCAGGCACTGCGCTCAGACCACATGAGCGCGCCACCGGCCGCGCCCAGCACCACCAGCGCGATGATCAGAATCAGAAATTGCTTGCGACTCATAACGTCACCACCCTCCTGCGGCGATACAAGGCCAGGAACACGCCGGCCAGCACAATCAGCAGCGGCACCAGGCCGATATTGATGACCTTGGTCCAGAACATCAGCGACTCGCTGTCGGCGCGCAAGTCCTTGCGCACTTCCTTCAACTCACGCCGGGCCTGGGTGGAAACGGCTTTGAACTTGTCGATCTCGGCCTGCTGCTCAGGGGTGAGGATGGTGGAAGCCTGCTGTCCCGGCGTGCGCTGCTGCTGCAACGCCTGCAGCTTCTGCGAGCTTTGCTGCACCTGGGTCTCCAGGTCCTTGATCTTGCCGGTGAAGGCCTGTTGCGCCTCGGCCTCCATGGCGCGGATCATCGTGAACGGACGCAGCACCACGGCGCGGCTGCGCACCGTGATCAGGTTGGGGTCGCCGGCAAATTGCTCAATCAGCGCCTGGGTCAGCGCGAGGTTGCCGTTGGAAGGCACCACGATGCGCTGGCCGAACACTTCCTGGATCTCCACCGCCGCACCATCATTGACGAAGTCGGCATCGGCAATCAGCACCACGGCGGTGTCACCGCTTTGCACCAGGTGGGCTGGGGCGGCCGCGGGTTTGCCCTCGTCCTTGCCGGCCGCCTTGGCCGCCGGCTTGGCTGCCGACGTCAGGGCAGCGGGCGGCTTGGCACCGCCCTTGTCGTCCTTATCCTTAGGTACCTCGACCGGACGACCATCGGGGAAAGCCGACTTGAACTTGCCGGTCAGCTTCATCACCAGCGGGAACTCGGTGTTGGAAGGCTGGAAGCCGCTCAAGGCCGCTGAGCCCGCCTTGGTGGCGTCAGCAGATTCCACCAGCTTCGAGTAGGTGGAACTCTTCACCAGCACCGTCTGGGTCAGTCCCTCAGCCGGCTTGCCGGTGAAAGCGCCCGGGAAAGGCAGCAGCAGGTTGCTCAGGCGACGCGTGGCCACATCATCCTTGTTGAAGGCATCCTGCAACAGCGTCAGCACCGTGGGCATGGCCCGCGGTCCCTGGCCGGAGGTGTAGCGCGTGTCCGACAGCACCCGCGTGCCATCCATGGTGATGCCCCAGGCACGCGTCAGCTTGTCCAGCGTCGAAGCAGTGCCTGCGGCGCCCTGCGCCGCCTGCGGCGCGTACTGGGCATCGAAGTAGCTGAACGGATCCATCATCGCCACCAGCTTGCCGCCACGCATGACGTACTGGTCGATGGCATACAGGCCCTTGTCCTGGATGTCGCGCGGATGCACCACCAGCAGCACCTTGATGTCCTCGGGGATGCTCTCCGGGTTCATCTCGATGCGCCGCACGATGAAATCACGCTCCAGCTCCGAAATCAGCACCTGCTTGTCGGAAGGCGGGATGCCACGCTGGGGCATGCCGCGCGAGCCGAACAGCGGCATGGCGCTCATCACCCCGATCACCGGTTTCTCCGGGTTGGCGGCACGGGCGATGGCGCGGGTCAGGTCGTACTCCAGCAATTCCTCGCGGTCCAGCGACAGCGCCGGTATGGCCAGCCGCTGGCCGGCATAGCTGATGGCCAGGCCGAGGTAGAACTTGTCGCCGGTCTGCAGCGTCTGCGGCTCCACGCCATCGAGCTCGGCGGCATCTTCGGCGTCGGAATCAGGCTTGGGGTCGAGCTTCTCGATGATCACCTTGTCACCGCCCTGCTGGCGATACTCGGCGAGCAGGTCCTCGACGCGACGGCCGAATGCCTTCACCTGCAAGGGCAGCGTGCCTTCGCCCTGCGAGAAGTAGAAGCGCACGCGCACCGGGGCTTCCAGCTTGTCGATGACCGCGCGGGTGCCGCTGGTCAGCGTATACAGCCGGCCGTCGGTCAGGTCCACGCGCTGCTTGAACTTGCCCAGCACGAAATTGGCCAGGATGAGGATCACCACCAGGGCGATCACCCCCCCGGTGGAATACAGCAGCGTCTCGAGACGGGCTTTTTCGTCGTGTTTCATGGTCATGTTCCCTCAGCCTGCGCGACGGTTGCGGACGATCACGCCCGTGGTGAACAGGGCAAAGCCGATCACCGACAGGAAGTACAGCAGGTCGCGCGAATCCACCACGCCCTTCTGGAAGCCGTCGAAATGGGTCAGCACCGAGAAGCTCGCCACCGACTCAATCACACCGGGGCTGGCGATGCGCGAGAGCATGCCGGTGATCGGCTCGAAGCCCACCAGGATCAGCGCCATGCACAGGATCAGCGCCAGGATGAAGCTGATCACCTGGTTGCGCGTGATGGCCGAGGTCATGCAGGCCAGCGCGAGGTAGGCGCCACCCAGCAGCAGGCTGCCAATGTAGCCCGTGGCGATGACGCCATTGTCCGGGTCACCCAGCCAGTTCACGGTGATGACCACCGGGAAGGTCAGCGCCAGCGCGATGGCGATGAACAGCCAGGACGCCAGGTACTTGCCCAGGATGGCCTGCGGGATGGTCACCGGCATGGTGAGCAACAGTTCGATGGTGCCAAGACGCCGCTCCTCCGACCACAAGCGCATGCCGATGGCCGGCACCAGGAACAGGAACAGCCAGGGCACAAAGCCGAAGAAGGCCCCCAGGGACGCCTCGCCGCGCTCGAAGAAACCACCCATGGTGAAGGTGAACACACCCGCCAGCAGCAGGAAGATCACCAGGAAAACGTAGGCCACCGGCGATTCGAAATAGGCGGCCAGTTCGCGACCGGCGATGATGCGCACCACCGCCCAGCTGCTCAATACCTTGCTTGTGCTCATGCCTGCGCTCCTGCTGCTTCCCTGGCCATGGCGGCCTTGTGGGCGGCGGTATCCGAGAGGGTGATGGCGCGGAAGACTTCATCCAGACGGCCTTCCTCGGTACGGAACTCCTCGATCTTCCAGTTCTCGCGCACCGCCAGTTCGGCCAGTGCACCGGCCAGTGCGCCGCTGCCGGCTTCGCGCGGAAACACCCGCATCGCCACGCGATCGCCGTCCGAGTGCAGCAATTCAGTGCGACCGGCAGAAGCCACCGCTTCCAGTTTCGGTTGCACCGCTTCGGCAGTAGCACCAGCCAGCACCAGCGAAACAGCACCGGCGCGTTCCGAGCGCGCTTTCAGCTCGCCCGGCGTGCCATTGGCGACGATGCGGCCGCGGTCGATGATGATGGCGCGGGTACAGGCCTCGTCCACTTCCTCGAGGATGTGGGTGGAGAAGATGATGGCCTTCGACTCACCCATGCGGCGGATCAGCGTGCGCATCTCGTGTTTCTGGTTCGGGTCCAGGCCGTCGGTGGGCTCGTCGAGCACCAGCACATCCGGGTCATGAATGAGCGCCTGGGCGAAACAGGTGCGATGGCGGAAGCCCTTGGACAGCGTGTCGATGGTCTGCCCCACCACCGATTCCAGCGAGCACAGCTCGACCGCGCGGCGCACCGCGCGGCGCATATCCTCGCCGGCCAGTCCGCGCACCGAAGCGATGAAGCGCAGGAAAGACACCACGCTCATCTCGCCATAGGACGGGGCGGATTCGGGCAGGTAACCGATACGGCGCTTGGCGGGGATGGGATCTTCCAGCATGTTGTGGCCGCAGATACTGATGCGGCCAGCCGATGGCGGAATGAATCCGGTGAGCATGCGCATGGTGGTGGATTTGCCGGCGCCGTTGGGTCCGAGAAAACCCAGCACTTCGCCTTTTTCCACCTCGAACGAAACGTCATCAACGGCGCGCTTGGCGCCAAATGACTTCGACAGGTGTTCAACCCTGATCATCATTCCTCCTCTGGCAGTTGCCTGTATGGACAGTCACCACCGTGGTTTGTTCGCCCTGCCGCCGCCAGCGGGACTGCCAGCCGGCACTCAACAAGTCGTCGAATTCAATGGGGGTCGAGAGTACCGATTTCAAGCCCGCCTGCAGGCTCGTTGTGCGGCAGACCACGCGACCGTCTCCTTTGCCCTGCCCGCAGCCGCTTCCGCTTGCGCGCAAAGGACCGCGTTATTCTGATCAATTCCAGTCGGATGGCCGCGTGGTCAGCAGCGCATCACGGACAATGTGATCAGCATCAAAGCCCCGGATTTTACGGGGATTTTGCCAGGCCGGCGACCGCCACAAACAGCAACCGGCCAGCCAGAGCGGGCGACTATACACAGAATGCCGAGGCAAGGCCAATCACCCCCCCCTTACAGCATGGGATTCACCAGCAAAAGTCCGGTCTCCAGCGTGGATTGCGATGCACCAATGGCGTAAAATTCGGCCTTTTTCGCCCCTGCGACAACTGCCTTCGCAGGCAGACTGATCCAGAAGGAACCTGTATGACCCACGTCGTCACCGAGAACTGCATCAAGTGCAAGCACACGGACTGCGTTGACGTCTGCCCTGTGGACTGCTTCCGTGAGGGGCCCAATTTCCTCGTCATCGAACCCGATGAATGCATCGACTGCGCCGTTTGCATCCCGGAGTGCCCGGTGAACGCCATCTATGCCGAAGAGGATGTGCCCGAAGACCAGCGCGCCTTCATCGCCCTGAACGTGGAACTGGCCCGGGGATGGCCCACCATCACCATAAAGAAAGCCGCCCTGCCCGACGCAGAGCAATGGAAAGACCTGCCCGGAAAGTTGGAGCATCTTGAGCGTTAAGACCGCAATACCCGCACCTTCCCTCAAGCCAGGCTTCGGCCTGACATTCGCCGACCTGTACCGGCGTGACGGCCTGCTCAAGCTGGACCAGGCCTTCGTCGAGTTCCTCGCCACGGCCAGTCCGGACAGTGCCGCGAAGCTGGCCGCCGCCCGCGCCGCCACCGCGCCGGATGCGCGTGCCGAATCGGAACTGCTGCTGGAGCTGGCCCCGCACCTGGAACGCTTTGTCGCGCAGCTGTTCGGTATCACCGATGAACTGCTGTCACTGGACCGCCGCCACGACGAACTGGCCCCGCTGTACGAGGTCAAGCGCCGCTTCGTTCAGCGCCAGGCCCAGACCAAGATCAAGGCGCCCGAGGCCGCCACCATCCCGGGCCTGGAACTGGAAGCCCGGCTGGCCAGCCTGTTCGGCAGCCCCTTCAGCGAACTGGCCTTCGCCCAGCACGTGACCGCCTGGCTGGCCGATGAAGCCGCCCATGCCGACAAGATCGACACCGCCCTGCGCTACGCCGCCTGGGCCCTGCATACGCCACAAGGCCAGGCCCACACCCAGGCTGGCGTGCTGTTCAAGGCCCCGGCCAAGATCGACCCGAATCATCTGGTCGCCCACATGCAGACGCGCGAGGAAGACGGTGTCACCAGCCACCGTATCGAGCCCGGCCACATCCGCCGCCGCGAAGGCTTTGCCCTGACCGACCAGGGCACCGACCTCGTCGGTGCGCTCGATGAAGCCAATTACTGCATCTGGTGCCACCATCAGGGGCGCGACTCCTGCTCCAGGGGCCTGAAGGAAAAACCTTCCGCGGCAGAGCCGCAGAAGATCACCTTCAAGAAAAGCCCCTTCGGCGTGACCCTGGCTGGCTGCCCGCTGGAAGAAAAGATTTCCGAATTCCACGAGACCAAGACGCGCGGCCATGCCGTGGCGGCCCTGGCCATCATCTGCATCGACAATGCCATGGTGGCCGCCACCGGTCACCGCATCTGCAACGACTGCATGAAGGCCTGCATCTATCAGAAACAGAAACCGGTCGACATCCCGCAGGCCGAGACGCGCACCCTCAAGGACGTGCTGGAGCTGCCCTGGGGCTTCGAGATCTATTCCCTGCTCACGCGCTGGAACCCGCTCAACTTCCGTCGACCGGTGCCGCTGGCGCCCACCGGCCACAAGGTGCTGGTGGTGGGCATGGGCCCGGCCGGCTTCACCCTGGCCCACCATCTCATGAACGACGGCCACGGCGTGGTCGGCATCGACGGCCTCAAGCTCGAGCCGCTGCCGCCGCAGCTGAGCGGCGTCGACATCGACGGCACACGTACCACCTTCGACCCGGTGTACCGGCTGGAGGACCTGTTCGAAGCACTCGGCGACCGTGTCATGGCCGGCTTTGGCGGTGTCGCCGAGTACGGCATCACGGTGCGCTGGGACAAGAACTTCCTGAAAGTCATCCGCCTGCTGCTGGAACGGCGCAGCCAGTTCGCCATGTACGGCGGCGTGCGCTTTGGCGGCACGCTGGATGTCAAGGACGCACAGGCCCTGGGCTTTGACCACATTGCCCTGTGCATGGGCGCAGGCAAACCCACCACGCTGGATATTCCCAATGGGCTGGCGCGCGGCGTGCGCACCGCCTCGGACTTCCTCATGGCCTTGCAGCTCACCGGGGCGGCCAAGGCCGAATCCATCGCCAACATGCAGTTGCGCCTGCCGGTGGTCGTCATCGGCGGTGGCCTGACCGCCGTCGACACCGCCACCGAGTCGCTCGCCTATTACGTGGTGCAGGTGGAAAAATTCCTGCGCCGTTACGAAGCCCTGGTTGCAAAGAACGGCGAAGCGGCCGTGCGCGAGACCTGGTCGCCGGAAGACGCCGAAACGGCTGCGGAATTCATCACCCACGGCCGCGCCATCCGCAGCGAACGTGAAGCCGCCGCCGGCGCAGGCCGCGCCCCGCGCATCATCGAGCTGCTGCAGTCCTGGGGCGGGGTCACCCTCGCCTACCGCCGCGGCCTGGTCAACAGCCCCTCCTATACCCTCAACCACGAGGAAGTGGAAAAGGCGCTGGAGGAAGGCATTGTCTTTGCCGAAGGACTGGACCCGCTCGCCATCGACGTGGACGAGCGCGGCGCCGTCAAGGCCATCCAGTTCAGGAAGAAGCCGGAGGGCACCCACACCCTGCCCGCGCGCAGCATCTTCATCGCCGCCGGCACCCAGCCCAACACCGTGCTGGCGCGTGAAGACACGCTGCACTTCACGCTGGACGGCAAGTACTTCCGCGCCTGCGATGAAGCCGGGCAGCCGGTCAAGCCGACCTATTCGCTGTCCAAGCCCGAGAAGGCCGAGGTGCTGCTCTCGCGCCTCGAAGACGGCCGCTTCATCAGCTTCTTCGGCGACCTGCATCCCTCCTACTTCGGCAACGTGGTGAAGGCCATGGGCTCGGCCCGCCAGGGTTATCCGGTGGTGTCGCGCGTGCTGTCGTCACGCGCACCGGCCTGCGACACCACGCTGGAAGCCTTCCAGGCGACGCTGGGCAGCCAGCTGCTGGCGAAAGTGGAGCGTGTCGAGCGCCTCACCTCCAACATCGTCGAAGTCGTGGTGCATGCACCACTGGCCGCATCGAAGTTCCTTCCTGGCCAGTTCTATCGTCTGCAGAACTACGAAGTGCTGGCGCCGCTGGTGGGCGAAGGCGCGCTCTCCACCCGTCTGCAGATGGAAGGCCTCGCGCTGACCGGCGCCTGGGTGGACAAGGCACGCGGACTGGTGTCGCTGATCACGCTGGAAATGGGCGGCTCATCCGATCTGTGCGCCCTGCTCAAGCCGGGCGAACGCGTCATCCTGATGGGCCCCACCGGTGCGCCCACCCACATCGAGTCCAATGAAACCGCCGTGCTGGTCGGCGGCGGCTTGGGCAATGCCGTGCTCTTCTCCATCGGCCAGGCCTTCCGCGCTGCCGGCTCGAAGGTGCTCTACTTTGCCGGCTACAAGAAGATGGCGGATCGCTACAAGGTGGCCGAGATCGAAGCCGCTGCCGATGTCATCGTCTGGTGCTGCGACGAGCAGCCGGGCTTCGCACCTTCGCGCCCCCAGGACCGCAGCTTCGTCGGCAATATCGTGCAGGCCATGCAGGCCTATGCTTCCGGGCAACTGGGCAAACCCGACATCCCGATGGTCGATGCCGACCGCATCATCGCCATCGGCTCGGACCGCATGATGGCCGCCGTGGCGGCGGCGCGGCATGGCGTACTGCGCGAACACCTCAAGGATGCGCATGTGGCCATAGGCTCCATCAATTCGCCCATGCAGTGCATGATGAAAGAGATCTGCGCCCAGTGCCTGCAACCGCAGAAGGACCCGGTTACCGGCAAGGTCACTTACGTCTTCTCCTGCTTCAATCAGGACCAGTTGCTGGATGCGGTCGATTTCCCGGCCCTGAACGAGCGCCTGAAGCAGAACTCGCTGCAGGAAAAGCTGACAGCCGGCTGGATACGCCACGCCAGGACGCTGTTGCACTGAGTCACACGGCCGGTGCGGCATGGCGCCGCACCGGCCTGCTCAACCACGGCCACACTGGAATCGCCCCCATGAGTGCTGCCTGAATGCGCACGATGGACGCCCCGCCCGACCTGCACGAGGCACCGGACCTGGGCGGTCTGCGCGAGCTTCGCATCGTCTGGGTGGTGCACGATGACCGCCCCGGCCTGCAAACCGATCCGGAAGTGTTTTGCCAGCATCGTTCCGCCGGACGCCGCCTCAGGGTCGGCATCCCGGCCCGTTGGCTGCAGGCGGCCGGCGCCCGCCAGTGGTTCCTGTCCCCACCATCGCCCGAGGGACTGGCGGAAGCGCTGACGCTGCGCCCCCACATCGCCGTGATCTCTGGACTCTTCCCCAATGTCGCTGAAGGCCGCGACCCGGCCAGCTACTTCGATTGCCTGGACGCCTTCCACACAGCCGGGACACGCATCGTTGTCGACTTCGGCGAGAACCATTTCCAGGATTTCCGTGCCGATGAGTTCCGCCGCATGCTGCTGGCCAGTGACGGACTCATCATCAACACCAGCGGGCTGGCCGACATCATCGAAGAGGAAACCGGGCGCAGCGCCGTGGTCATCAACGACCCCGTTGAAGGTCCCCGCGGTGAACCGGGATTTAACCCACCCAGGCGGGCCGGGTGGTTGAACCGCCTGGCCAGCACCCGCCCGCGTCCCTTGCGCCTGTTGTGGTTCGGCGCGCAGGAACGCAACTTCCACTATCTGAGGTTGCAGGTGCCGGCGTTGCAAGCACTGGCCCAACACCTGCCCCTCTCGCTGTCCGTCGTCACTGGACCGATCGACGGCATGGATGCCGAGATGACAGCGTGGAACAGCGTGTCCCCGCATTTCCAGGCCCGCTATTCCCTGTGGTCCATGCAGACGCTGTCCCGCGAACTGGAGGCCTGCGAGGTCGTGATCATCCCCAGCGACCCGGCCGGTCGCATGGCCGCCAGCGCCAATCGCATGGTGGAGTCATTCCAGGCTGGCCGCATCGTCGTGGCCCACGGCGTGGCCAGCTACTGGCGCTTTCATGACCTGGCCTGGATCGGCGACATCGCCGAGGGTGTGCTGTGGGCGGCGAACAATCCCGCAGCGGTGCGCACTCGAATTGCCGCCGCACAGGACATCATCGCCGCGGAATACGCCCCGGACGCAGTCGGGCCGCAATGGGGTCGGGCCTTGCTGCAGTATTGGCGGGGTTGAGACGCGGCCTCGGCAAACTTGGCAGGCCCGGTGGTGTAAACCCCCTTGTCAAGGGGGGCCGACTGGCCGCAGGCCAGCGGGGGGATTTTGGCCAACCAAGCTGGTCTCTTGCCCTTTTGCCGACCTTGCATGAACCCCGAGCACGGCTGTTGCCTTGCAGATGGAAAGCACCGGAGGACACTCAGCCCGCATCCGGTCATGACGGGCGAACGATCAAGGCAGCGGGCCCAAATTCCCCCCGCTCGTTGGCTGCGCTCACGAGTCGGCCCCTTTTGACAAGGGGGTTAACGCCCGCAGCGCTGCCGACCGAACCTTGGAGCCACTCGGCATAATGATCAATTTCCAGCGATAAGCCTTATCATCATTGATCAAGCAAGGGCATTGTTATCAAGCAATGCAGTCGCCCCCCTGCACCTCACGTCCAGCCAACCCAGCCTAGTGAAATTCGCCCTGTGGCGGTATCGGCAGTGGCAACAGCGGAATGCCCTCGTCGAGCAGTTCTTCGGCTTCCCTGGGGGAGGCAGTGCCACGGATGGCGCGGGCCGGCGCCTCTTCCTTGTGCATGGCGCGCACTTCCTGGACGAAGCGATCGCCGACGTTCTCGGTGTTCTTGAGCACGTAATCGATCAGGGCATGCAGGTTGATCTGCTGCTGCTGCGCCGGCGGCTTGGGCTGCGCCGCCACGGGCAGGTCGCGTGAAGGCTGCTGCGCCAACGCATCGGAGCTGCGCCCGATCTTGGCGGTCAGCAGCTTTTCCACCTGCTGGCTGCTGCAGCTCGGGCAGGACAGCAGGCCACGCGCCTTTTGCCCGTCAAAATCGTCCGCCGAGGCGAACCAGCCCTCGAAGCGGTGATTGTCCGGACAGATCAACTCGAAAACGATCATGGCGTGCAGATGGGTTGTAGAAGATGACGGAACAACTATAGCAGAGGAAACGCCGGCAACCGCCCCGGCATTTACACGACTCAGATCCAGCGATGTCCTGGATAGCCCTGGCTGAACAGCCGGCTCATGGCCGCGCCGAAGATCTGCCGGCCCCACTTGAATTCCTTGTACAGCACCACGAAGCGCCACATGTCGCGCAGCACCAGCCTGCGATCGCGCCACGAGAGCTGCATCAGCGCCGCCGGAAAATCCGCCTCATGGGGTCTGTCGAAGGCGATCTTCAGCGGGTTCCACTGGTCGGTGGTGCGCCGCACTTCGGAGGCGATCATCTTGCGATACACCTCCTGCACCGGGCGATTGCGCAGGTTCGCCTCGACGATGGCTTCACCCGAGATGGCCCCGGAGTGAAGCGCGCAACTCATGCCCTCACCGATCATGTTGAGAAAGCCCGCCGCCTGCCCGGTCACCAGCACATTGCCCTTGCCGAACACATAGCGGTTGATCAGCGACGGCCCGAAGTTCTCCGCGCAGCCCTCATGGGTGGAATGCGGGTCCAGCTTCACGCCGTGCTTTTCATCGAAGTATCGGACCACATTGCGATGGCGCGCATCGAAGTTGTCGCCACGCTTGAAACCCACGCCGACGATCTGCTGCCCGTCGCGCGCATGGCTCCAGGTGTAATGCCCCAGATCCGGATGGAACCAGAAATGGAAGTAATCCTCGTCCAGCGGACACTCGATGATGTTGTGAAATTTCTGCCCGACGAAGAACCAGGGGATCTGCTTGGGGTAATCGGGGTACAGGCTGCGGATGACGCCCGAGCTGGGGCCATCGGCGCCGATCACATGGCGTACGCGGTACTGGCTGGGCACGCCGGCGCTCACCGCATTGACGATGACATGGTCGCCGTGGTCTTCCAGCGAGCTGAAGGAAGTCTGGTCGTGGATCTCCGCGCCGCTCCGCTTCAGCGCCCAGTAATCCGAATAGCGCCGGTGCAGGTGCGGCGTGGTGCCGCCGAAGAAATCCATCTCCAGCGACACCATGCTGGGGAAATGGAAGGTCACGCCACGGCACGAGGTCGGCTCGTGCAGCACCTCGCGCGGCAGCGGCCCGAAATTCTCGATCAGGAAACGGTGCCCGCGCGGCGACAAAATGCCGCTGCAGATCTTGTGCCGCGGCAGTGCCTTGCGCTCCAGCACAATGGTCTCCAGCCCGGCATCGGTGAGCCGCTTGGCCGCCGCCGCCGCCGACAGGCTGCCGCCGACAATCAGCACGTCCGCGTTGCGCATCAGGCCGCTCCGGTCAATGTTGGGAACAAGGCTTCATCCTCATGGCTGCACAAGCTTTGCGTTGGTGTCGTGAAAAACCAGAACGCTCCGGCGCGATTTCTGCTCGACAAACTCGAACGCTTCATAAACCCGGCGTCATCCCCGCGCAGGCGGGGATCCATTGTTTCGGAGGCAGTCAACATGGATTCCCGCCTGCGCGGGAATGACGGCAGTGGGAATTCGCTGCCGACAAATACTGTGACAGCAACTACGCCCGACTGCGCTTGTGCGTGAAACTTCGACCAGTGATCCAGCAGATGCGACACCAGTGCATCGCCCCCCACCCGCCCATCTAAGCCCCGCATCCCCATCTCACCCATC
>CAIPGJ010000170.1 GCA_903864555.1 uncultured Pseudomonadota bacterium
AAGCGCCCGTCCTTGTCCAGGGCCAGCTCACCGCGCGTGGTGCAGTCGCGTGCATGGTCGTCATTGAGGAAGACTTCGGAACGCGTGCCGGTCCATTTCACCGGACGGCCGGTCAGCTTTGCAGCGAGCAGCACGGCCACGTACTCCGGATACAGCGCGGAACGCGCGCCGAAGCCGCCGCCGACGTCCTTGGCCACCACGCTCAGCTTGGCGCTGGGCAGGCCGGTGGCGCCGACCAGCAGGGCGGCCTGGTTGCCCACGCCCTGGCTGCAGCAGTACAGCGTGTGCATGTCGCTGCCGGCATCGTAGGTGGCGGCGCAGGCGCGCGGCTCCAGCGGCTGGGCGATGACACGGTTGTTGTGCACGTTGATGCTGACGGTGCGGGCGGCCTTGCTGAAGGCTGCGGTCGTGGCAGCCTCGTTGCCGGTCTCGAAATCCAGCGCCAGGTTGCCGGGCACCTGCTCGTGCAGTTGCGGCGCCTTCGCCTCCAGGGCGTCAACGGCATTGCTGACCGAGGGCAGGTCGCGGAATTCGACCTGTACCGCTTCCAGGGCGTCCTGTGCCGCCTGCGGGGTCTCGGCGACGATGCAGGCGACGCATTCGCCGACATACCGTACCCGGTCCCTGGCCAGGATGGGGCGTGAGGGCTTCCAGGTGTCGCGGCCGTCGCGATGCTTGGCGGGCATGTTCACCGGTATGTCGCTGAATCCCGCCTTGGCGATGTCGGCATGGGTCAGCACCGCCAGCACGCCGGGCATGGCCAGCGCTGCGCTGGTGTCGATGGAGACGATTTCGGCATGGGCATGGTCCGAGCGCAGGAACACGGCATGCGCCTGCTTTGGGAAGTACCAGTCCGAGGCATAGCAGCCGGAGCCGGTAAGCAGTCGGGCATCTTCGAGTCTTCCAAGGAACTGGGCGTGGGTCATGGCAGTCACTCCGGTGGCCGATGGCGGGGAGGCAAGATCATAGCAGAGCCGGGAGGGCGGCCAGGCCATCCAGACGGGTGATCACAATGGCTATGTAAGCCTAATGCTGATGGATGTATCCATCATGAATTGATAGTAATACCTGCGATCATTCCCGGCCGGCTCAGGCCGATTTGCCCAGGCGCGGGTCCAGGCTGTCGCGCCAGCGGTCCCCCACCAGGTTGATGCAGGCGATGGTCAGCAGCAGGGCCAGGCCGGGATAGAAGCTGATCCAGTACTTGCCCGAGAGCATGTAGGTGAAGCCGTTGGCAATCAGCAGGCCCAGCGAGGGTTCGGTGATGGGCAGGCCGAGGCCGAGAAAGGACAGCGTGGCTTCCAGGGAGATGGCGGCGGCGATCTGCACCATGGCTACCACCAGGAGAGGGGGCAAACAGTTGGGCAACAGGTGCACGAGGATGATGCGGGGCGCAGGCAGGCCGAGCGCGATGGCCGAGCGTATGTATTCACGATTGCGCTCGGCCAGCGCCACGCCGCGCACGGTGCGGGCGTAATAGGCCCATTGCACGGCGATCAGGGCCGCGATGATCTTGTCCACCCCCTGGCCCATCACGGCCAGCAGCACCAGTGCGATCAGCACCGAAGGAAAGGACAGTTGCAAGTCGGCGATGCGCATGGCCAGGGCATCGAACCAGCCGCCGCGCCACGCGGAGACCAGGCCCACGAGCAGGCCCAGGGACAGCGCCAGCACGGTGCTGGCCAGCGCAACCATCAGGCTGGTGCGTAGTCCGTAAAGGATGGCCGAGAGCATGTCCCGCCCCTGGTCGTCGCTGCCCAGCAGGTAATGGCGTGTTCCGCCGTCCGCCGCCGGGGCCGATGACGCGCTTCCCGGCGCCAGGCGTGCATCCATGATGTCCAGTTGCGCCAGGTCATAAGGGTTCTGCGGTGCGATCCATGGCGCGAACAGGGCGGCTGCGGTGATCAGCACCAGCAGGACCAGCGCTATCCGCGGCACGATTTGCGTCGCTGAAGCGCGCGTGAGGGACCTGGCCTGCAGCTGGTTGCCGGTGCCGGGGGGCGTCATGAGGCAGCCCCCAGCCGTACGCGTGGATCGAGCAGCGCATACAGCAGGTCCACCACCAGGTTGATGGCAACAAACAGCGTGACCGTCAGGCACAGGTAGGCCACCA
>CAIPGJ010000171.1 GCA_903864555.1 uncultured Pseudomonadota bacterium
CATGCGGCCCACGGCATCCAGCTTGGCCGGATCGATGCGATAGGTCGGGCCGACGATGGCGTCATCCACCTGCACATGGATGATCTCGCCGATGATGATCTTGCGCGTCTCGGTAATGCTGACGAACTGCTGCAGGCGGCACTCCATGTGGGCCGGCGCCTCCTTCACGCGCGGCGCCTTGACCTTGACCGAGGGCACCGGCGTGAGGCCGGTGATCTCGAACTCGTCGATGTCGGCGGGACATTCCAGCGAGCTGAGATTCATCGCCTGGGCGATGCTGCGCGACACCACGTTGAGCACGAACTCGCCCGTCTCCTCGATGTTGGCGTAGCTGTCCTTGGGGCCGCCGGGCCGGTGATTGACGCCCAGCACCACCACCCCGGGAACCCCCGACATGAGATTGAAGAAGCTGTAGGGGGCGACGTTGAAATTGCCCGCCTTGTCGGCCGTGGAGACAAAGCCGATGGGCCGGGGCACCACCAGCCCCATGACCAGCTTGTACTGTTCTTCCTGCTTGATCCTGTCGAGATGGATTTCCATGACCTGCTCCTCCGGATGGTTGGGCACTGCTCTTGTTTGATATCAATTACTTTATAGACCCAATGATCGTAATGGGTATCACCGTGAATTGATTACAATGATCCCGCTCGACATCGTCGCTCGGGTCATTCGGCTTTCAGCTTGGCCTCGCGTATCACCTTGCCCAGGCGCGTCATTTCCGCCTTGATGTGGGCGGAAAATTCCTCGGGTGTGCTGCCAATGGGCTCGGCACCCTCGCCGGCCAGGCGCTCGCGCACCTCCGCGGTCTTCACCGCACGCACCACTTCCACATTCAGCCGCTGCACCACCGGCCGCGGCGTGGCCGCCGGCACCAGGATGCCGTACCAGGAGCCGGCCTCATAGCCGGTGACGCCGGCCTCGGCCAGGGTCGGCAGGTCGGGCATCAGCGGCGAGCGGCTGCGACTGGACACCGCCAGCGCCTTCACTTTGCCCGACTTGATCTGCGGCACCAGCGCGACAATGCTGTTGAACATCACCTGGATCTGCCCGCCCAGGATGTCGGTGAGTGCCGGGGCGAAACCCTTGTAGGGCACGTGCACCATGCTCACGCCGGCCAGCGACTCGTACAGCAGCGTGGCCAGGTGCGAGGAACTGCCGTTGCCATTGGTGGCGTAGTTGTATTTGCCCGGATTGGCCTTGAGCAGCGCGGTCAGCTCGCCGAGGTTGCGCACGTTGACACTATTGGCGACCACCACCACCGATGGCGCCGAGGCAATCAGCGAGACTGGCGCGAAATCCTTCACCGCGTCATACGGCAGGTTGGGCATCAGGCTGGGATTGACCGCGTGGCTGCCGACCCCGCCGAGGAACAGCGTGTAGCCATCGGCCGGGGCGCGTGCAGCGGCCTCGGCCCCGATGACACCACCGGCACCCGGGCGGTTGTCCACCACCACCTGCTGGCCCAGCGGCCCGCTGATCTGGGCCGCGATGGCGCGCGCCACGGTGTCATTGCCGCCGCCAGGCGCAAAGGGCACGATGAAACGCAGGGTACGTGTGGGCCAGGTCTGTGCCTGCACCACGTTGCTGACGCTGCCCAGACCCACCAGCAGGGCAGACAGGGTGGTGCCCAGCAATGCGCGGCGCGTGGTTGGATGGATGCTCATGAGGTTCTCCAGTAAAGATGAAACCGGGACGAATCCCGCGATGTCAGATGTCCTGTGCTGAGGATGGCCGCTCCTGCAGGCGCTTGAACGCCGGCACCGGCAACGGAATCCAGCAGGCGGCTGTTCAGCCCCTCAATGTCCGGCAGCCTTGTCTGGATGCACATGGTGTTCCGGATAGACATGCGTGGTGACCACCTCCAGCACGCGATGGCCTTCCGCATCGTTGATCTCGGTCAGCACCACGCACACCGTGCGGCCATGCTGCAGGATGCGCGAGCGCACCTTCAGCTTGTGGCCGCTGCCGGCGCGGATGTACCACGCGGTGGCACTGGACAGCACCGAGGCCGTGGGCACGGCCTTCATGGCCGTGGTCACCGCCATGGCGAACAGCACGCCGCCCTGGGCATGCCCGACGCGATTGCCGTTGTGCAAGGCCAGTGGCACGCTGCACACTGCGCCGTCCCTGGTCTGCCGCGGCAACTGGGACCAGAAATGCTCGATGAAGGCGTGGCCGTGCCGGCCGGTGTCCTTCTCGGCCGCGCGCTGCGCCGCAGTGGCCCGGCGCAGGATGTCGCGCTCACGCTCGTGCAGTTGCGTATCGGGAATGGCGGCGATGCCCTGCGCCTTGTGCAGTTCGAACCAGGGCACGTCGCTCAGCTGCGCACCGGGCGGTGCAGGCGGCGTGCCAAAGCTGGCATTGGCGCGGATCAGCAGGTCCTTGCCGGCATACACCTCCCCGCTCACCCGCCCCTGTTTCGAGGAGATGCCCTGGATGAGGCCTTCATAGCGGGTGTCGGCGCGGATCTCGCCGCGCGCCGGGATGCCGGTGAAATTGAACTGCATGGTCAGGGTGGCCATGCGGATGGCCTGCCCCAGGTGCACACGCATGGCGCCGCCCAGGGCCAGGTCGGTGACCACGGCGATGGCGCCGAAGTTCACCGTGCCATCGGCATTGGTGCAATGCGGCCCTTCCGGGATCGAGATGCTGACGCCCTGCTGGTCCAGGCGGTGGGTGTGCAGGCCGAGGAAGAATCCGGGAAAGTGCAGGCCCGGCATGCGGCTGGCTGCAACGGCGTGCGCCACATGCTCGATGACTGCAGGACGCGGCTTGGCGAGTCGCTTCCGGGTTGTGCTGCTCTGTTGACCGTCAGGCATGGCGTGAGTCAGGGTTTCTGGAAAGGATGCGGGAGGGCTATTTTCTCATGCAGTCCGGGCAGGACATCCCCACCCGGGTGCCCTGCGCGGGCGGGACATGGGCCCGCGCTGTGGCAGCCGCTGACCGTCGCGGGCCACCCGCTGCTGGCTGCGGACTGCGCTGCCGGGATCACTCGGGCTTGGCGCCGCGATCCTTCAACAGTTTCGACCAGCGGTCCTGTTCCTTGCGCAGGAAAGCGCTGAATTCAGCCGGGGAATTGCCCACCGCCTCGACGCCCAGGCCGAACAGCTTTTCCTGGATGTCAGGCAGGTGCAGGGCGCGCACCGAATCGGCGTTGACCTTGTTGATCAGCTCCGGCGGCGTCTTCAGATGCATCTGCAGGCCGTACCAGCCCAGCAGTTCATAGCCGGGCACGGTGTCGGAGATGGGTGCCACGCCCGGCATCAGACGCGTGGGCTTGGTGTAGGTGATCCCCAGCGGGCGGATCCTACCGCTTTGCACGAAGGTGTGGACAGTGGGGCCGGCGGGGCAATAGGCGACCACCTGCTCGGCCACCACCGCATTCATCGCCGCTGGCGAGGTCGGGTGCGGCACATGGTTCATCTTCAGGCCGGCCAGTTCATTGAAGGCCTCGATGCACAGATGCGAGGAACCCCACTGGCCCGAGGACGAATACATCAATTGCCCGGGGCGTGCCTTGACGTAGGCCACCCACTCGGCAATGTTTTTCACCGGCAAGGCACTGGGCACGGCGATGGCAAAGGGTGTGGAGCCGACCATGGTGACGGCGGCAAACTCGGTGGCCAGCTGGTAGCGCTGGTACATCAGGGTGCCGATCAGCTGTGTCATGGCCATCAGGATCATGGCGTGGCCGTCAGCGGGCAGCTTGGCCAGCGCCTCGGCGCCGATCAGGCCGGTGGCGCCGGGCCGGTTCTCGGCGATCACGGGTTGCCCCCACGCTTCGCCCAGCTTGCCGCCCAGCAGGCGCGCCACCAGGTCGGTGGGCGACCCCGGCCCATTCGGCACGATCATGCGCACGGGCCTGGCCGGAAAATTCTGCGCGACAGCCGGCATGGCCGAGACCAGCGCGAAAGCCGACAGGCAGACGGCTGACGTGTGCTTCAGCCTGCGGCGAAAATCACTGTATTGATGACGGTTCATGGACGCTCCTCCTGGGTGACGGCTTGGATGCCGTTGATGTGGTCCGCCCGCTCCTGCCGACGGACTCTTTTTTGGACTCATTTCAGACACGCGTGATTTCGACCAGAAAATCGATCATGGCGCGCACCTTGCTGGGAATGAACTTGGTCGGCGAATACACCACCGACATGGAGGTGCCCGGCATGCGGTTCTTCGCCAGGCATTCCACCAGCGTGCCGGCTTCCAGGTCCTGGCGCAACAGCCACCAGTTGGCATGCACCAGCCCCAAGCCGAGCAGCGCAGCTTCTCGAACCAGGTCACCGCTGCGCATCACGAGGTTGCCACTGACCGCCACTTCGACGATGCGCCCGTCTTCCCGGAATTGCCACAGCGCGGCATGCCGGACCAGGCAGTTGTGCGCCATCACCTCGTCCACCCGCTTGGGCATGCCGTGCCGGCTGAAGTATTCCGGGGAGGCACAGCAGACCCGCGGCCCGCGGGTAAGCGGGCGGCTGGCAAAGCGCGCATCCTTCACTTCGCCCACCACGACGGCCAGGTTCATGCCCGATTCGATGAAATCGGCATAGCGATCACCGAGGCTGATCTCCACCTGGATGTCCGGATAGCGCGTATAGAACTCCGCCAGGCGGGGCAGCAGGTTGACCCTGGCAAAGAATGCCGGGCACATGATGGACAGCTTGCCGCGCACCTGCACCTGCGACTGCCGCAGGGAATTCTCGACATTGTCCAGTTCGCCGAAGACCTTCAGGCAGCTGGCGTAATACTCGCGCCCGAACTCGGTGATGGAGATGCGGCGCGTGGTACGCACCAGCAACTGGGTGCCCAGTTCCTCCTCGAGACGGCTGACATGCTTGGTGACGGCCGAGACCGACACCCCCATGCGCCGGGCAGCACCGGTAAAACCGCCGCTTTCAACCACATTGGCAAAGGCCTGCATACCCAGCAGCTTGTTCATGGATGTTCCTGCAGGAGTTCAGGCAGCCCGGAAAACAAGGACGCCGCAGCCTGCGGCCACGGCGCCCCCGGCGGAACCTGCCCGGCACGGATCAGGGCTTGACAGCCTTGGTGCAGAAGTCGATCAGTTCCTGGGCGAAGCCTTCCGGATCGTCGATCATCGGGAAGTGCCCGGCGTTCGGCACGGTCCTGATGGGCATCTGCGGGGCTGCCGCAGCGTAACGTTCCTTGAGCGAAATGGTCGGGCCCTTGGCGCCGTAGAGCACCATCGCGGGCGAGGTGATCTTCTTCACCGCGGCATCGAGGTTGAACAGGCGCATCGCCCACATCACGCTGACCATGGTCTTGCCGCCGGCCTTGTTGCGGTCGATGTTCCAGCGCGTCAGCACCTCGTCATCCACCTTGTTCAGACGGTGGCCGACTTCCTCCTTCGACTGGGTCGGGATGCCGAAGTTGGCTTCGGTATGGCCCCAACGGGCGCCCCATTCCTCATTGGAGCGATAAGGCGTCTCGACGATGACGGCGGATAGCGTGCGCTCGGGGAACAGG
The DNA here is from genome assembly GCA_903864555.1 of uncultured Pseudomonadota bacterium. The sequence continues at coordinate 5,485 of CAIPGJ010000171.1, forward strand.
CTGGCAAAGCCGACCGTGATGCTGCCGCCGCAGGAACAACCGGAGATGTGCGCCGCCTTGATCCCCAGTGCAGTCATGAATTCGGCCAGGGCCCGGCTGTAGTCGGAGATGGTGTAGTGGCGCGTCAACGGGTCGCAATCACCGTGGCCCGGCATCTCCCAGAGGATCACGCGAAAGTGCTTCGACAGCGATGTGAGCGACTCGGCGTACTGGTAGACCGACCCGCCATTGGTGTGGATGAGGATCAGGGGCTGCCCACTCCCCGCTTCGTGGTAGTGCATGCGCCCATGACTGGCTGTCTTGACGAAACCTTCCTTGGGCTGAGTTTTTTCCTGTGTGGCCATGCTTGCTTCCCCTTTTTTCTTCTTGCCTCTGGTTGCCATGAATGAATCCTCCCGTGTGTAACCCATGAATCTTGCAGCATTGCGACGCCGGACTCCGAGCCGCAGCACCCCGGCGAAGGCAGGAGGCCGCCCTCGCCAGCGCAAAAGTGTACCGCCAGAATCGGCTTTGCCGCGAGTACCGCGGCAATCAGAGCGCCCTCAGCTCCTGCCCGGAATAGAACCCGCCCGACATGAACAGCAGCGGATGCCGCTGATTGTCCGCGAAATGCAGCACCTCGCCTATGAGCAGGGTATGGTCCCCCTGTGGCACCTGCCCGGCCGGACGACAGACGAAATGCACTGCCGCCTCGGCAATCACCGGGCAGTCCTCGATGTGCGCCTCCCAGGCGGCGGCCGGTGTCAGCTGGGGTGGCGCCGCGGCATGACGCCGCGCCAGGCCGATCTGCGCCTCCGAGAGCACGTTCACGGAAAACCGCCGGCATCCGGTCAGCACCTCAAAGCGGGCCGAGCCGGTCCGCAGCGCCCACATCACCAGCGGCGGATTGAGCGACAGCGAAGTGAAGGAGTTCACCGTCATGCAATGGACGTTGCCGTCGGCGCAATCGGCCGTGACCACGGCCACCCCGGTCGGAAAACGCCCGAGGGCGGCACGCAGGGCATGCCGTGCCTGGGTCGGCTCATCTCCGGCTTCCCCGGGATGGACGCGTTGCAACATGGACTTGCGGGCGTTTCAGTCTGACGCTCAGGCCGCCCGGGCAGCGGGCTGCGCCGGCGACTTGATGTGCGGCATGATCTTGTCGGCAAACACCATGAGCGATTCCCGGCTGGCTGTGGCATTGCTGAACAGCACATGCTCCACCCCGCCATCGGCCAGGCGCTGCAGGCGCTCGACGATTTCCGGGGGCGTGCCGATCAGGGCGGCATCGTCATTGGCAATGTCTGAATCATCCATGGAGGCCGGGTTGAAGCCGCCAGGCTTCTTCGCCAGTTCACCGATGTTCTTCAGCGTCTCGCGGCGGCGGGCATAGGCCTGGCGGCGCTCTTCCTCGCTGTTGATGATGTGCAGGGCACGCGTCACACCGCAACGGCTGGCATCGCGCTTCAGGCCGGCCTTCTCCTGGGCATCGGTGAAGATGCGCACACGCTCGATGATCTCGTCGGTGGAGGCGATCTGGTCCATCAGCGCACCATAGCCCTGGCTCGCCACATAGGCGATGCCTCCGGGCGTGCCGGCGGCCATCCAGATCGGCGGATGCGGCAGTTGCACCACGCCGGGCTCGACCACGATGTTCTCGAAGTTCCAGTGCTTGCTGTGCCAGGAGAAGCGCTCCTTGCTGGTCAGGCATTTCATCAGCAGCTGGAGGTTTTCCTCATAGAGGCCCTGGGCTTCCGTCATCGGCACGCAGAAGGCGTCGAACTCGTTCTTGCGGTAACCACGGCCCACGCCCATCTCGTAGCGCCCTTCGGAGAGCACGTCCAGGGTGCAGATCTGCTCGGCCAGCAGCACCGGGTTGTGCCAGGGCAGCACCACCACGGCGGTGCCCAGGCGGATCTTGCTGGTCTGCGCGGCCAGGTAGCACAGCAGGTTGAGCGAGGAGGACAACTGGCCAATGCCGGTGAAGTGGTGCTCGACCATGAAGGCAGACTCGAAGCCGATCGCCTCCGCGTCCTTGATGTAGCGGATGAAATCGCGATAGCCGTAGCTGTCGCCCAGGGGGTTGAGCTTGCCGACCTTGCCGCCGCCGAACAGTCCGAACTTCATGCTGATGTTCTCCAGGGTTTATGCGAGTTTGATAATCATTCTAGGGAACACACTGCCTTGGAAACAGGGGGTGTTCATGGAATGAGTGTTTCCATTCCGGAAATAATCTCGTCCTGCCGTCAAGCCCAAGGCAACCAGGCATTACAGCCACGGTCGCGGTTGCGGCGGTTGCGGCGGTTGTTGGGCTTTCCGGTCACGGCACACACCCGGGGCAGTTCGAGCCAGCTGTGCGACCCTGGCGCGACCTTGTCGTGCCGCGCGGGGGTGTCGCAGGCGGCGCGGACTCTCGTTGCCCCTCGCGCCCGGTGACCTGAACCAGCCCCTGGCGGAGCGGCACTGCAGACAAAGCCGCGTCGCTCACCCATCCAGAGGCATTGCCCCGGGGTCTCTCCCGCATCCTGATTTTTGCCATTTTCCTGCTGTGCTTCAACATCTTACGCTTGGCTAGAGGAGCGCAATGGTGTAAGGTGCGCGTCTTTCGCGGACCCGAGCCGGCATCGGCAGGCATGGCGTCCTCCAAGCAACCCGCGCCCTCCACACTCCCTGCGGTGGCAGCGCCCTTTCTCCGGTAC
>CAIPGJ010000172.1 GCA_903864555.1 uncultured Pseudomonadota bacterium
CACGGCACGCACCATCTCCGGGGATCTGGCCTTCCAGGTGCCCTACGGCTCGATGACCCCCGGACAGCGCTATTCCATGAAGGCGATGCGCTTCGTGCAGGAGCACGGCGTGAAGCAGGAGGCGCTGCGGGCCATCGCGCTTGCTTCCTACCACCATGCCCAGCAGAACCCGCGCGCGGTGATGTACGGCAAACCACTGGACATCGAGAAATACGAGGCTGCCCGCTGGATCGCCGAACCGCATCACCTCTTTGACTGCTGCATGGAAAATGACTGCGCCGCAGCAGTGATCGTGGTGTCGGCGGAGCGGGCAAAGGACCTCCAGCAGCGCCCGGCCTACCTGCTGGGGGCGGCCTCGGGCTGTCCCCATCGCGCCAGTTCCACCGCGGGCAACGGCCCCAACTATGGCAGCTCCCACTTCGGCTCGGTGGCCCCGCATATGTACGAAATGGCCGGCATCAAGCCATCCGATGTGGACGTGGTGCAGTGCTACGAGAACTTCACCGGCGGGGTGCTGATGAGTCTCGTCGAGCATGGCTTCTTCCGGCCCGAGGAGGCCAACGAGGTGCTGGTACCCGAGAACCTGTACGTGGGCACGGGGAAGTTCCCGCTCAACACCAGCGGCGGCAACCTCGCCGAGTGCTACGTGCACGGCATGGGGCTGCAGATCGAGGCCATCCGCCAGTTGCGCGGCACTTCCTGCAACCAGGTGGCCAACGCGAAGATTGCCATGTGCATCGGCGGACCCATGGTCACGCCGGTGAGCACCTCGGTATTCGGCACCGAAGAGGTACTGTGATGACGACCCAGACTTATCTGCCCGATGGACTGCCCATTCCCGTGCCCGAGCCCGATGGCCTGAGCAAGCCATACTGGGATGGGCTCAAGGAAGGGCGCCTTCGCGTGCAGAAATGCAATGACTGCGGCAAGTTCCAGTGGGGCCCCGAGTGCATCTGCCACCACTGCCACTCATTCGACATGGGCTGGGAGGACGTGGAGCCTGTCGGCCACATCTACAGCTGGACGCGCGTCTGGCATCCGACACATTCGGCGCTCAACCACCGCGGGCCCTACATCGTCGTGGTGGTGGAACTGCCGGCTGCCGGCGGCATCCGCATGGTGGGCAACCTGCTGGGCGATGCACAGCAGCCGGTGAACCTGGGGGCGCCCGTGCGCGGCGTCTTCGAGTTGCACGACGCGGTGGAGCCCCAGTTCGCTCTACTGCAGTGGGAAGCTGCCGGCAAGTGATGCGACGGCGCTGACCCTTTCCCCTTTCGATTCAGTCGATTTCCGGAGCGACCTTGGCAACCACGTACGAACAACTTGTGGCACACCGCAAGACGGACATGCCCTTTTCCTACACCAGGCGTGACACCATGCTGTATGCACTGAGCGTGGGCATGGGGCGCAACCCGCTCGACCAACGTGACTTGCAATACGTCTTCGAGCAAAACCCTTTGCGGACCCTCCCAACCCAGGCCTGCGTGGTGGCACGTACTGCC
>CAIPGJ010000173.1 GCA_903864555.1 uncultured Pseudomonadota bacterium
CCTGATCGTATACCCTGCGGTGGGGCTGGTCATTTTGGGCAACCAGTGTCGAGCCGTTGCCCTCAAAGGCAGCGCATCCGGCCAGCGTGCTTTTCATGGCGGCAAGTCAACCGGACCAAAGACACAGGCAGGCCGGGATCGGATAGCAGCGGCTAAGACCACCCACGGCATGGAGACCCGCAACTCGCGAACCGATCGCAGCCTAGCCAGTGCCCGGCTGACGGTTCTATTTGGTAGTTGACTCCATTGCCATCCACGAATCTACGCTGAGTCAGCCCACAATACAAGCTTGTGAATGCTCGGTCGTTCATGCCGAAGCGTATTTGCCCCACCCTGCCGATCCCATGTGGCCCCGTACCTAATCTGTTACATTCCCGCCTCGCTAAACCAAATACCCTGTCCTGAAGTGCAACCCATTAAGTTAAGCGTCACATGTCGCCTGCATTTCTCCTAGCCGCACTCATCTTCGTCTACGTGCCCTACACGGCCAGCGCCGCTGAGGCTGGCTCCAGCAAACAGTTCTCCACTTGCATGGACAAGTCCGGGGGCGTTACAAGCAGCATGATTGAGTGCATCGTCACCGAAGAAAAATTGCAGGATGTCCGACTCAACAAAGCCTACAAAGCCCTCAGCGCAAACCTGCCTCCCGATCGCAAGAAGCAACTGCTTGAAGCCCAGCGGGCATGGATCAAGTTTCGGGATGCCAACTGTAGCTTTTATAACGACCCCGATGGTGGCTCCATGGCCCGCGTCGGAGCCAATGACTGCTTGATGCGCGCAACCACCGAACGTGCCCGTGAACTCGAAGCACTCATGAAGTGAACAGGACTGCCCTGCCTTCAACTATCCAAATCATCTATTTGGTGCGTAAGTTACAAATCCACGTTGATCGCCATATCTGCTCCATATCTGAGCGCAATGATCTGGATCTTCTTTATCGCAAATAGCTACTTTGACTACGCCTTTGTTCTGCGCGAACGCCGATGGGATGCTCTGATTCAATGCAATTGCAGACAAGGCCAGAGCAATGACTGTCAAAACGGCTTTTGTGTACAGGTCGGTTTTCATGCGGTAGCTCCTTTGTTGATAGGTCAGTCTATCAAATAGTTTTTTGAGTAGATTACGAATTCTCGGCTTTTGCTGCCGACACCCAATTGACCTAGTCTGCCGAGTTCCTGTAAGCCAGCGCCAACCCCCGGGGTGCTCTTCAAATAGGCGTCAGAGAACATATCCCAGCAGATCTTTTTCCTCGCTGCCAATTTCGTTGCCAAAATGGAACTATGTCTGCCACCAAGCCCTGTCCCTTCTGCATCCTGCCCGAATCAAGGGTGATCAACGGCAGCCAGCATGGCCTTGTCATCCGCGATGGCTTTCCTATTTCTAAAGGTCACACCCTGATCATCCCAAGACGCCACACCGGGTCTTTCTTTGATCTGTCTGCTGATGAGCGCAACGACCTTCTGGGTCTGCTGGACAGGGCTAAGGCAGTGCTTGAGCATGAACTTTCCCCGGATGGCTACAACATCGGCATCAATGACGGTGCTGCTGCCGGGCAGACCGTCCCACACCTTCATATTCACCTGATTCCCCGCTACAACGGCGATTCCCCTGACCCAAGGGGCGGTGTGCGCTGGATCGTTCCTGACAAGGCCGACTACTGGAGCAAGCGGTGAAACCTTCACCAGAGGCGCAGTTGGTCTTCCTGTCCAAGTTGCAACGCTTGTTCGCCGAAGGGGATTTCACTGCCACCTACAAGTTTGCCCTATTGATCGCTCTGGCTGACCTTGCCGTGGAACTTGGGGATGACAGCGGCGCAGCACTTGAACTCGGACATCGCGGCATTGCTGCCAAGTTCATTGAGTTGTACTGGCAACAATCCGCCCCATACAGCACTGGTCGGTCAGGCACTTCACATTCGGTACTGGTGCAGAACAGCGGAACACAGGCCGCGATCATTACCGCCGTGGCTGAGTTCAGGCAGAACAACCTTGCAGCGACAGTCCAGTCGGCACGGTTGCTGCCAAGCTATCAGGGGCTGATCTTGAGAGTCGGGCAAACAGTGTCTGCTCAACCCATCAATTACCTGCAAAACCTTGGCGGTGGTACTGATCCATTCTTGTATGAGCGAGTTCGCGGCGCCATCATCTTGAAGCCCGGTGTTGCCTACTGCTTGCGCCGTTTCCAACCGCTTGTCCAGCAACTGGCCCGTAGTCACTGGGTAGGCCATGTCAAACGCAACAAACTGAATTTACCCATGCTGGGTGAGGCTGACGATCTGGAATCGTTCCTGTTTGAAACACCTCGGCAGGCGCTGACCATCATCGGCGCAGGGCTGAAGAAATTGACCAGTAGCCACTGCTTCTACTGTGCCACTACGGTTCACGATGCCGATGTTGATCACTTTGTGCCGTTCTCCATGTACCCAC
>CAIPGJ010000174.1 GCA_903864555.1 uncultured Pseudomonadota bacterium
CCGTGGCGGTTGAACACATCCTGGATGGCGGCGTTCAGGTCCCCCAGCACCCGCGGCCGCACCGCCGCTGATTCCGGTCCCACCTGCACCACCAGCCGGTACTCCACATAGAAGTCGGACAGGGCCGTCTGCAGCACGAAAGGCGCGGGTTCGCTACGCACTGCGGAAATGCCGGAAACCGCCTCCAGCAGCATGGCATGTACCTGTCGCCAGGGCGTGTCGTAGCCGATGGTGACCGTGGTGTCCAGGATGAAGCCGCCGGCACCGACATTGCGCGAATAGTTGCGCGTCACGTGGCTGAGCACCAGCGAGTTGGGCAGGGCGATGTCCTCGCCGGTGCCGGTTCGCAAGCGCGTCACGCACAATCCCATTTCCGTCACCGTGCCTTCACAGTCCTGGATGCGCACGTACTCGCCCAGCAGCAGCGCCCGCGTGTAGACGAGAATGACGCCACTGGCAATCTGGCCCACCAGCCCCGAGGCACCGATCGATACGAGGAGGCCGACCAGCACCGACACGCCCTTGAACGCTTCGGTGTGCGAGCCCGGCAGGTAGGGATAGGACATGGCCAGTGCAAACAGCCAGATGGTGCCGTTGACCAGATGCCGGGTGGCCGGCGCGGTGTGTGCGTCAACCGGCCCCAGGCGCAGATGGCCGTCGACGATGCGGTCGAACACGGCCCGTGAGGTTCGTGTCGCCAGACGCGCCAGCATGAAAATGATGGCCGCCACGAACAGGCCGGGCAGTGCGTTCGCCGAGGACTCAAGCCCTCCCTGCACGGTTGCGAGGAAGGATGCTGCGAGGCTCTCACCGGTGGGGCGGGTGTGGGCGAATTGCTTGAGCACATAGATGACACAGCCCAGCACCGCCATGAAGCCCAGGCTCCAGGCCACCACCAGCCGCAAGGCATCCAGCAGGCGCAGGAACAGGCCGGGTAGTTGCGGGCCGAGCCCGGCGCCGGACAGGCGTGCCAGGGGGCTGGCGAGTCGCACTGCCGTCCAGGCATGCAGCCGCCCCGAGATACCCGCGAGCAACAACAAGGCCCCACCGAGTGCCGCGATGGCCAGCCCCGCCTTCAGCAGCGCGACGGCATTGAGGCCGGCGCTGCGTCGCTCGGCCGATTCGGCCCACACCCGCTGCAGCGTGCGCGAGGCGTGATTGGCGATGTCCTCCGGCGTTTCCTCGAGGTGTTTGCGGGCATCGCCGGGCAGCACTGAGAACATGGGCTGGTCATCGAGGCGCACCATGAAGCCCGGCTCTGCCGGCACCACGGAAGTCCAGCCTTCACCGTTGCTTTCGAGGGCGCGTTCGATGTGGCGGCGTGCCGCCTCTGCGCGCTCTGCCGCAGTGAACTCGCCCAGGCTTGCCCGGAACACATGGATGGTGCGGTTGCCGATGATCAGGGGCGCCCCTGCGCTGCTGGGCCTGGCCCCCTCTGCTGGGGGGGCGTCCGCAGCATGGGTTTGGGGCATGGCAAGAACCAGCAGGACCAGCAGGCAGGCTCGGAACCGCGACAGCCAGTTCCCCGGCATATCCACAGCCGGATGTATGACGATGCTTCCCACGCAGTGCCCCCTTCACGCCATGATCTTGACGGCTGTCACCACTGACGCCACAAGGATCGCCAGTATAAGTGGCATGACGGTGCCTGATGTGGCGGGCGCCCCTGGCGATGCGGTCAGGAATCCAGTGCCTGCTTGTAGCGGCGACGCGCGGCCTCTTCCTTGATCACGTCGTCGATCTCGCGGATCACGCTGCCGACGTTGACTGGCTTGTTGCTTTGCATGAAGCGGCCAGAAAGCGGCGTATCGGGCTGCAGCTTGCCGGCCTGGTACAGCGCCCAGATTTCCTTGCCGTACTGTGATTGCAGCAATTCCGGGGCAAAACGTCCGAAGTAGGCGGCGAGGTTGTCGACATCGCGTTCCAGCATGGCGCCGGCGCTGTTGTTACCGGCGGCATCCACCGCCTGCGGGAGGTCGATGATGACCGGCCCGTCGCTGTCGAGCAGGATGTTGAATTCGGACAGGTCGCCATGGATGATGCCGGCACACAGCATGCGCACCACTTCGCCGATCAGGTGCTGGTGCAGGTCACGGGCCTGTTCGGGAGTCAGTTCCACGTCGTTCAGGCGCGGCGCGGCCTGGCCCTGGCTGTCGGTCACCAGTTCCATGAGCAGCACGCCTTCGAGAAAATTGTAGGGGCGGGGCACGCGCACGCCGGCTTCGGCCAGGCGCCGCAGCGCGTCGACTTCGGCGCTTTGCCAGGCGGCCTCCTGCTCCTGGCGGCCGTAGCGCGAGCCCTTCTCCATGGCACGGGCACGGCGGCTGTTCTTCACGCGGCGGCCTTCGGTGTATTGCACGGCCTGGCGGAAACTGCGCTTGTCGGCTTCCTTGTACACCTTCGCGCAGCGGATATCCTCGCCGCAGCGAACGACGTAGACGATTGCTTCTTTGCCGCTCATGAGCTGGCGCATCACTTCGTCGACCAGGCCTTCCTCGACCAGGGGTTGCAGTCTTTTTGGCGTTTTGATGTCGGTTGTTCCGTGTGGGCGGGTGGTGGCTTGCCGGGGCGATGCAGGGCCGGTTGGCCAGAGATGCGCCAAGGGTACCAGCATCGGAGCGTCTGCCGCGTGCCTCGTCTGCACAGGGCCAAGTCGGGAACAGGCGCTGGCCTCCCGGGCTTCCCTATCAGAGAGGGGCTGACGATAATGCCGCCAGGCGTGCCAACCACCTGGAGTGCAATTGATGTCGGATGACCATGACAACCCGAACCCTCATTCCGCCGGTCTGATTCGAGAGGCCTTGCAGGCACGCTTTGGCGAGTCTCCGCAGGTCGATGACCGGCTTCCCGGGCTGGACCAGCTGGCGCGCATGGCCAGTCGGCGTGTGCTCAGGCGTTTTGCCGACCGTGCCGTGGATCCCGCCCTGCTGCAACTGCTTTGCGCCTGTGCGCTGTCGGCCCCGTCCAAGAGCGATCTTCAGCAAGCCGAGATCCTGGTCGTGAGGGATCCTGCCAAACGCAGCGCCCTCAACGACCTGCTCAAGGACCAGGCCTGGGTAGGCGCCGCGCCGGTCTTTCTGGTGTTCCTGGCCAATGGACGGCGCGTGGTGGAAATCGCCAGGATGCGGGGCAAGCCGTTTCCCAACGATCACTTGGACCTGTTCTTCAATGCATCGGTCGATGCCGGCATCGTGCTTGCGACTTTCCTGCAGGCGGCTGATGCGGTCGGGCTGGGGTGTTGTCCGATCAGCGGCATCCGCCAGCATGCACAGCGCGTGAGCGATCTGCTGGAACTGCCCGACAAGGTGATCCCGGTGGCAGGCATGGGCCTGGGCTGGCCGTCGGAAAAAGGTAACCTGAGTCCCAGGTTGGCGCTGGCGGATACGGTGCACGTGGATCGTTACGACGAGGGCGACCTCGCCGGACGACTGGAAGCCTTTGATCGCCGGCGCGATGCCATACACCACCTCCGGCAACGGGATACCGAACGCTGGGGCACCGTCCCCTTCTATGGCTGGACCGAGGACAAGGCTCGCCACTTTGCCGAGCCTTCGTGTGCCGATTTCGGGGCATTCGTGCGGCGCAAGGGGTTCTGCCTGGATTGATTCGCCCCCCACAACCCATGCGAGAGGCCGTCGCGCCTCAGGCGGTCCTGCGCGCCAGGGTGATGCCCGCCAGCACGACGGCGGCGCCCAGCATCTGCAGCGGCACCATGCCTTCGCCCAGCAGCACCCAGGCAAACAGCATCGATAGCACCGGCTGCAGGATCAGGCTGGTGGATGACAGGGCGGCCGGCAGGTGGGCGAGGGCAAAGGCGATCAGGCTCTGTCCGCCCACCTGGGCCAGCAGCGCCATCCCGGCCAGCACCGCCCAGCCCTGCAGGCCGGCCGGCAGGAATTGTTCCGAGGTGGCCAGCGCCCAGGGCAGCAGCACCGCAGCGCTCATGCTGGTGCTGAGCATCATCACCCGTGCGGTCGGCATCTGCATGGCGGCGCGCTTCAGCGACAGCATGTAGCCGGCGTAGAACACGGCCGTCAGCAATCCCAGCAGGTCGCCGGTGAAGGCACGCTCTCCCATTCGGGCATTGGGCCCGATCAGCAGCACGGCGCCGCACAGCGTCAGGGCTAGCGCTGCCATGAACAGCCGGCTTGGGCGCTGCTGCCACAGCAGCCATGCGCCCAGGGCCACGAAGACTGGTGCGACATTGGCTTCGAGCGTGGCGTTGGCGACGCTGGTCCAGGCGATGGCGACATGCCAGGCGGCAAGGTCACAAGCAAAGAACACACCCGCCAGCAGCGCGGAGCCGGGCGGGCCGCTGCGGGCCTCGGGGGCATCCGGTACCGGTTGTGATCGCCCGGCAGCCAGTGCCCAGGCCCACAGCAGCGGCGTGGCCAGCGCCACACGCCAGAAGGCGCTGGCGGCCGGACTGACATCGGCCAGGCGCACGAAGATGGGGGCGAAGCCGATGGCAACGGCACCGGCCAGCAGGGCGACGAAGGCGAGCGGATGCGGCGCCACCGCGCCGGACTTCATGCCGCCATCGGTTCGCGCTGGCCGCGGTTCTTCACCCCGTTCAGGCAATGCGGACAGTGCTTGCCGAAGACGTAATCCGGCGAAGCCTGTTCTTCTGTTGACAGCACGGCCTGGCAGGCATAGCACTGCGCGGTCCCGGTGGGCTCCAGGTCGGGCCCCAGCGCCACACGCTTGTCGAAGACGAAGCACTCACCCTCATAGTGGGCGCCGCCGCAGCGCTCGAAATACTTGAGGATGCCGCCGTCGAGTTGCCACACCTGGCGGAAGCCCTGCTGGAGCAGCAGGGGGGCGGCTTTCTCGCAGCGGATGCCGCCGGTACAGAAACTGACAATGGGCTTGTCCTGCCATTGTTCCAGCAGGGCTGCGGTGGCTTCCGGGAACTGGGAGAAGGAGGTGATCTTCAGGTCGGCCGCGCCCCGGAAGGTGCCCAGACCCACTTCGAACTGATTGCGCGTGTCGAGCAGCAGCACCTCGCGCCCTTCGTCCAGCCACTGCTTCAGTTCCTCCGGCGCCAGGCGCGGGGCAGGCCTGTCCGAGGGCACCACGTCCGGGCGGCGCATGGTGATGATCTCGCGTTTTTCCTTGACCAGCATGCGATTGAACGGCTGCTCTTCGGACCAGCTGAACTTGCATTCGATGCCGGAAAAGCGCTGGTCCTGCTCCAGCCTTGCGAGGAATTGCCTGAGACCGTCCTCTTGCCCGGCGAGGAACAGATTGATGCCCTCCGGTGCCAGCAGGATGGTGCCCTTCAGTTCCATGTCCACTGCGTGTTTCTTCAGGCTTGGGCGCAGCAGCGCAATGTCCTCGATGCGAACGAACTTGTAGGCGGAGACATTCAGTGTGGCCATGGGGATCTTGGGCGGGAGGCGTGCGGCAGAAAGGCGGGCGGAAGGAGCCGGATTATAGCCTTCACCTTCCGCCGGGCCAGGATTACTCCAGCTTGATGCCGGCCGTCTTCACCACTGTGCTCCAGCGCGCCAGTTCATCCTGCAACACGCGGGCGAAGTCCTCCGGGGTGCCCGGGTAGAGGTCCACGCCCTGGTTGGCGAAGTACTTCTGGCCCTCCGGGGAATTCAGGTAGCGGCCGATTTCGGCATTCAGCCGGTCGATGATGGGACGCGGCGTGCGCGCCGGGGCGAGAAAGCCGGTGCCGGCGCGGCTCTTGAATTCCGGCAGGCCGGCTTCGTCGTTGGTGGGGGCATCCGGCAGGATGGCCATGCGCTTCGGTGAACTCACCATCAGCGCCTTCAGCTTGCCGGCGCGGATCTGCGACAGTCCCAGGGACGGGCTCTGGAAAATCATGCTCACTTCGCCCGAGAGCACGCCGGTCAGGGCCGGTCCGCCACCCTTGTAGGGCACGTGCACCAGTTTTGTCTGCGTCAGCATGGCAAACAGTTCCCCGCCCAGGTGGTTCTGGCTGCCGTTGCCGGCGGAGGAGTAGGTGAGCTTTCCGGGGTTGGCCCTGGCCGCGGCGATGACATCCTTGACGCTGTTGTAGGGTGAGCCGGTGCTGACCACCAGGGCGCCGGGGTTCTGCGAGCACAGGATGATGGGCGCGAAGTCCCTGATCGAATCAAAGGGCATGCTGTACAGCGCCGGGTTGATGGTGAGCTGGCTGGTGGTGCCGAACAGCAGCGTGTAGCCATCGGCCGGGGCCTTGGCCACCTCGGCGGCACCGATGTTGCCGTTGGCACCGGGCTTGTTCTCCAGGATGAATTGCTGGCCCATGGTGCGCGTCAGCTGCTCGACGATGGGGCGTGCCACCACGTCGTTGGGGCCGCCTGGAGTATAGGCGTTGATGACGCGCACCGGCTTTGCCGGCCAGGTCTGGGCGGCGCACATTGCCGGGATCACGGCAAGGGTGGCCAGTGCGGTGGCGATGCATCCGGTCATGCTGCGGGTGTTGCCCATCACGCTCTTCTCCTTGTAGAACATGTGTGTCATTCCACCTGGATTTTCGCGTTCCTGGCGACGGCGCTCCAGCGGGCCAGTTCTTCCTGCTGGTAGCGGGCGAAATCTTCCGGCGTACCCGGCACGAGGTCCAGGCCGGCATCGGAAAAATACTTCCTTGCTTCGGCTGTGTTCAGATACTTCGTGATCTCGGCGTTCAGCCTGTCGATGATGGGGCGCGGCGTCCGGGCCGGCGCCATGAAGCCGGTGCTGGCACGTGTCTTGAACTCCGGCAGTCCGGCTTCCTCGTTGGTCGGCACATCGGGCAGTACATTCAGGCGCTTCGAGGCGCTCACCATCAGCACCTTGAGTTTGCCCGCGCGCACATTGGGCAGGCTCAGGCCTGGGCTCTGGATGATGAAGCCGACCTCTCCGGCGACCACCGCGGTCAGCGCCGGACCGCCCCCCTTGTAGGGCACGTGCACCATCTTCGTCTGGGTCAGCATGGCCAGCAGTTCCCCCGCCAGTTGCGGCTGGCTGCCATTGCCCGAGGAGGAAAACGTCACCTTGCCCGGATTGGCGCGGGCGTAGGCGATCAGCTCCTTCATGTTGGAGGCGGGGAGGCCGGCATGGGCGATGACAGCGCCCGTGGACTGGGTTACCAGCACGATGGGGGCGAGATCCTTGGCCGGATCGAAGGGCAGCGAGTACACCACCGGATTGATGGTGAGCTGGCTGAAGGTGACAAACAGCAGTGTGTAGCCGTCCGGCGTCGCGCGGACGACATCCAGTGTGCCGATGTTGCCATTGGCGCCGGGCTTGTTCTCCAGGATGAACTGCTGCCCGGTGGACTTCGACAGGGCCTCCAGCACCGGTCGCGCCACGAGGTCGTTGGGTCCCCCGGGGGCGAACGCATTGATCACGCGCACGGGTTTCGCCGGATAGGGCTGGCCGGCCGTCTGGCTGAAGGCCGGCGCGCTGGCGGTCATGATGGCGGCGCAGTAACCCAGCGCGATGCGCTTGATGAGCTTCATGGTTCTCCTCCGGTTCGCCTCTTCGGGCAGATGGGTCAAGATCGGCCCGGTAACGTGTGTCAGGGCAGGCAGTAATGGTGACATATCTGCGCCCATGGCGTGGGGCGGGTTGCTGGCCAGGCGAACTCCGCCGGGCCGTGCTTCAGTCGACGCAGCGTACCTGCACGTCGATGAGACGGCTTTTGGCGACGAACTGCGTCATGCCCTGCAGGCGGCGGCCGCGATCGAACTGGCCGCGGATGGCGAACTCGATGGCACGCAGCATGGCGCGCAGTTGCGGCGAATCGGCATCCATGGACAGGGTGATGGTGATGTAATGGCGCACGCCGCTCAGTTGGCGGGCCAGCACCTTGCCGCCATGGCTGCTGCCGATCTGGCGGATCTGATCGACTTCACGCTGGCCCTTGGGCGTGGAGGCGGGAGGGGATTTGGGTGCAACGATGGACATACGCCAAGCCTATGCAACAAGCGCGCCTGCCGGACGAGGCCGCTGCCAGTGGTGTGGAATGCCCATGGGTAGGGCGGCATTGCCCGCGCTGGTTCAGGCCGGGATGGCTGTGGTAACACATCCTCAGTCCCGTCACGACGGACTTTCATACACAAGTGTTGAAAATGGCACGCTGCAAGCCAAAGCCAAAGCCAGCGATGCGAAGTTCCACGCATTGCTGGCAGCGTGACACGGACCGATGCGTCCTGCAGGCGGACGCTAAGCAAGCTTGATGTTGGCGTTCTTCACCACGGTGGTCCAGCGGGCCAGTTCTGCGCCCGGGCGGCATGGCTGAAGGCCAGGGTGCAGACCATCGTGACAGCGAGGGCAAAGGCCGGCATGAAGCCCGAGGAGGCGTTGGCATGAAGCGGGTGGTCGGGGGCGGGATACAAATGCCATTGTGCATGTTCGGCATGGCATGGTGCTCCGCCTTGATGAACGGTGTGGTGGCCGACGCAGACTCTACTGGTCCGCTGACGCTATCCCGTGTTCCGGTCCCTCAGGGCGCATCATGCCACGTCGCGCAGGGTGGTTCATGACAGGACACTTGACCTTGCCGGCGCAAGCGGTTGATTCGATGCAAAGACGTTGTTAGGCGGCGTCGAATGCCCTGCAGGTTGTAGAATCAAACACACCCCAGAACCTGTTCAAGTCACTTGTCCCAGCGCGTGAATTCCCCATCGTGACGCCCCCAGATTTCGTCCACCTGCGCCTGCACAGTGAGTACTCCATCTCTGATGGCATCGTGCGCATTGACGACGTGGTTTCCGCCGCTGCGAAGGACGGCATGCCGGCCCTGGCGCTCACCGACCTGGCCAACCTGTTCGGCATGGTCAAGTTCTACAAGGCGGCGCGCAAGAAGGGCCTCAAGCCCGTGCTGGGCTGCGACCTGTACATCACCAACGAGTCGGAACGCGACAAGCCGCACCGCCTGATTGTGCTGGCGCAGTCGCATCCGGGCTATCTGCGCCTGTCGCAACTGCTGACGCGGGCCTGGCTGGAGAACCAGCATCGCGGCCACGCCGAGATCCGCAAGGAATGGTTTGCCGAGGCCGGCACCGAAGGGTTGATCGCGCTCTCCGGGGCGCTTGATGGCGACGTCGGTGTGGCGCTCTTGCAGGACAATGCGCCCCAGGCCGAGCGCCTCGCCGCGGACTGGGAAAAACTGTTTCCCTCGCGCTATTACCTGGAGCTGCAGCGCTCGGGGGCGAAGCAGGCCGAGCGCTATGTGCAGGCTGCGGTGCAACTGGCCGGCCGCATGGGCCTGCCCGCGGTCGCCACCCATCCGGTGCAGTTCCTCAAGCCCGATGAATACACCGCCCACGAGGCGCGCGTGTGCATCTCCGAGGGCTATGTGCTGTCGGACCAGCGCCGGCCCAGGCGTTTCAGCGAAACCAATTATTTCCTCTCGCGCGAGGAGATGGGCAAGTTGTTCGCCGACTTGCCCGAAGCCCTGGCCAACTCGGTGGAAATTGCGCGCCGCTGCAACCTTGAACTGGAGCTGGGCAAGTCCCGCTTGCCGCTGTTTCCCACGCCCGAAGGCGTCGGCCTGGACGACTTCCTGGTGTCCCAGGCGAAGGCCGGACTGGACCGGCGCATGGACGTGCTCTATCCGGATGCCGCAGCGCGCGCCGAAGCCATGCCGCGTTACGACGCGCGCCTGGCGTTCGAGACCAAGACCATCATCCAGATGGGTTTTCCCGGGTACTTCCTCATCGTTGCGGACTTCATCAACTGGGCCAAGAACAATGGCGTGCCGGTGGGGCCGGGGCGCGGTTCGGGCGCTGGTTCACTGGTGGCCTACTCGCTGGGCATCACCGATCTTGATCCGCTGCGCTACAAACTGCTGTTCGAGCGCTTCCTCAACCCGGAGCGGGTGTCGATGCCCGACTTCGACATCGACTTCTGCCAGGACGGGCGGGACCGCGTCATCGATTACGTGCGCAACAAGTACGGCCGCGAATCGGTGTCGCAGATCGCCACCTTCGGCACCATGGCGGCCAAGGCGGTGCTGCGTGATGTGGCGCGCGTGCTGGAGTGGCCCTACAGCCGCGCCGACGAACTGGCCAAGCTGATTCCCTTCCAGCCGGGCAAGACTGTCACGCTCAGGCCGCGCGAAGACCCGACAGACACCCAGACCATCTACGCGCGCGAAATCGAACCGCAGATCAACCAGCGCGAGGAATCCGACGAGGAGACGCGCGAACTGCTGTTCCTCGCCATGCAGCTGGAGGGCCTCACGCGCAACGTCGGCATGCATGCGGGCGGGGTGCTGATCGCCCCGGGCAAGCTCACCGACTTCTGCCCGCTGTATGCCGCGCAGGGTGCCGACAACGTCGTGTCGCAGCTGGACAAGGACGACGTGGAGGCAGTGGGCCTGGTGAAGTTCGACTTCCTCGGCCTCACCACGCTGACCATCCTCGACTGGACGGTGCGCAATATCCGGCGGCTCGACCCGGACTTCCGCCTGAACATGGAGGACATCCCGCTCGGTGACGGGGCGGCCTTCCGCATCTTCTCCTCGGCCAACACCGCGGCGGTGTTCCAGTTCGAATCGCGCGGCATGCGCGACATGCTGAAGCGCGCGCGCCCCGACCGCTTCGAGGACATCATCGCCCTGGTGGCCCTGTACCGGCCGGGCCCCATGGACCTGATCCCGGATTTCTGCGACCGCAAGCATGGCCGCGAATTCGAGTATCCCGATCCGCGCGTCGAGTCCATCCTCTCGGAGACCTACGGCATCATGGTCTACCAGGAGCAGGTGATGCAGATGGCGCAGATCATCGGC
>CAIPGJ010000175.1 GCA_903864555.1 uncultured Pseudomonadota bacterium
ACCTTTGTCGACTCGGACCAGCACAGCTACCTGGGAGATGCGATCTACCCGCCCCTGGTCGAGGCGCTGCTGCAGTGGATCGACAGCGGGAAACGACCCACCCCGCAGCAGATTGCCGATCGCCACCGGGAACTGAGCCCCGAGGCCACCGCGGAAGGCGGTTTTGTGGCTGACTTCAGGCCAGCGCCGCTCGCCACACGCATCCACCCGCGATAGGCCGGCCACGTTTCGGCGTCCTTGCAAGGGGCTTCAAATCAACAGGGCCGCGCCGAAGATGCCCACCATGATGAACGCCAGTACCACTTTGGCGATGAGCCCCACCATGATGCCGACCCAGGTGGCGAGGCCGACCTTGACGGCATGAGCCTGGTCCTTTTGCGCCAGGTACTTGCCCACGGTGGCGCCGACCAGGGGCATGAAGAGCACACCCACCAGGCCCATGAAAAGGCCGAGCACCGTACCCGCAGCCGCCCCCAGCAGGGCGAGTTTGCTGGCCCCGGCTTTCCTCGCCCCCATGAGCCCGGCGACATACTCCAACACCCAGGCGAGGACCGCGAGCAAGGTGATCACCACCACGGTGATCATGCCAACCCGCGTGAAGTCGTCTATCCAGGCCCCCAGCACGATTCCGCCCCAGACCAGCACGGTGCCCGGCAGCACGGGCAGTACCGTGCCCGCCAATCCCAGCACGATCAAGGCAGCGCTCAATACCCACAAAAGACTGATGTCCACGTCAAACCCTCAAGGTCGGAATAGGCTGTACATCGTCATCCGCGTCGCGGATGCCCGGAGAGGCCGGCATCGCGCCGGCGCGAAGATGGCCTGCCAGTCATGCGGCCACATGACTGGCCGGTGGCAGGCCGGAACCGCCACCCCGGCGGCGCCACATCGCAATGATGAGATGGAGGCCGACTCCCAGCACGAACAGCAGCACGCCGCCCAGACCCCAGATCACCCAGGCCGCCACAGTCAGTCCGCCGGCCAGCGCCGGCGCAGCCTGAAGCAGGCTTTCCATCATCGGCGCGAAGCCTGCCAGCAGCGAGGTCATCACCTGCCCGATCTCCGGCGGCACCCAGGACGCCATCCCCTCCGGCAGACGAAGACCCTCCGCCCCCGTAGTAACGCCGGTCAACGCCCCGGCATTCGAGACTGACCACACGGCCAGAGCATGTACCGCCCAGACTGCCAGCGACCAAAGCCCCAACAAGCCGAACACCAGGAACCAGCTGAGTGCGTAGAACATGATTCTTTCCCCTCTTCAAAGTAGTTGCAGGTGATGATTCTTGCACGGGCCATATTTCGGATAAACCGATCTTAATAAGATATATAGTTCTGTTTTTACGAAGTTAGACCGGCATGCTCAATTACCGTCATCTGTACTACTTCTGGGTCGTTGCCAAGGAAGGCGGCTTCGCCCGCGCGGCCGCGCGGCTCGACATGGCCATCCAGACCATCAGCACCCAGGTGCGGGAACTGGAAAAAGCACTCGGCCACCAGTTGCTCAAGCCGGCCGGTCGCAGCGTGACCATGACGGATGCGGGCCAGGCCGCCTTCGCCCGCGCGGAGGAAATCTTCCAGATAGGCCAGACCATCCCCGACGAAGTGCGCGAGGCCGCCAGTGGCAAGGTCGCGCGGCTGGCGGTCGGGCTGTCAGACGGGATTTCCAAGCTGGCCGCGCATGCGCTGCTGCAGCCGGTGCTGGCCACGCCCGCCTTGCGGCTGGTGTGCCACGAAGGCGAATTCGAGCAACTCCTGGCAGACCTGGCGCTGCACCACCTGGACCTGGTGCTCGCCGGACAGCCGGCACCGCGCAACCCCAACCTGCGCCTCTCGAGCGAACGCCTGGCCGCCTCACCGGTGGACTGGTACGGGCCCGCCGCCTTCGTGCACAAGGCCGACGTGGAACAGTTCCCCCAGTCGCTGAACCGGCTGCCGGTGCTGCTGCCCACCGGCCATTCGGCGTTACGGCCGAACCTCGATCGCTGGTTCGAGGCCCAGGGCCTGCAGCCGCGCATAGTCGGGGAGTTCGAAGACAGCGCGCTGATGGCGGTGTTTGCTGCGCGCGGGCTGGGGGTGTTCCCGGTCAGCCGCCTGGGCCCCCGTGACGAGGCCTTGCTGCGCGGTTTGCGTTTGCTTGGCCACTGCGATGACGTGAAGGAGGAAATTCACGCCATCCGCTCCCGCCGCGGCCTGCATCACCCGCTGGTCATGCAGGTGGTGGCTGCAGCACGGCCTTGACCGGGCCACAGCGCACGGGAGGATTCAAACCCTGAACAACCCGTTCAGGTGAGCATGCTGCGGCTCAGTCTTCCGTGATGTTCTTTTCCTTGACGATCTTTTCCCACTGGGCCAGTTCGCTCACCAGGCGCTTGCGAAACGCATCGGGTGCGGTGCCCAGGACAACCGTGCCTTCGGCTTGCCAGCGCTTCATCGCCTGCGGGGTCTTGAGTCCTTTCACCATTTCGGCGTGCAGCCGGGTCACCACCGCCGCCGGCGTGCCGGCTGGCGCGATGATGCCATTCCAGCTGGGGAAAGCAAAGTTCGGCGCGCCCATTTCGGC
>CAIPGJ010000176.1 GCA_903864555.1 uncultured Pseudomonadota bacterium
GACCAGGGGATGTCCGTCATGGTGGCGAGCTGGTCACCCCAACTATCGTTTCATTCTCCCGTGCGCGGCGGCATTCCCAGTCTCTTCGCTGCGCATCCTGCCTGCAGGGACCATCGGGGTGCGGTAAGGATTCAGGCCGAGGCGATCCGCTTCACGCCGGATGCGGGGGCAACCCCGGGCGGCATGAATTGCAATCCGACCCTGACCGGGATCGACGAGGACTTCGGCGCCCGCCTCAACGCCGTTCGCCGCTGGCGCCTGGCCAGCAATGGCGCTGACTGGAGCCAGATGATCTGGCGGCTGGCGTTGCTGGATGTTCGCGGCAAACCGCTCATCGTGGTGCAGCGTCGTTAGGGAAGTGCTGGTCGACTTCCGGTCCCCTGAACTCCGAATTTCAATGCATTGCAGCATGACCGCACTGACCTGCGTGGAATCCGCGGATGTTCATTTCATCGGTGTGATGGGTATTTTTGTTGAAGGCTTGCATCCAGGGCAGCGTGGATCTGCCGCAATGACCGGTTGACGAGACCATCCTGTCAGTGCATCAACAATATTAATATGATCAATTTCGAATGGTATACAATGTCATGATTAAGTCAAACAGCATATTGTGATCACCTTACTCTGACATTCTGCCTGGAACCCATCCGGTATGGAGTCTTGATAGGGTCTGATCGGACCATGCAACAAGCTCAACATTCCGCATTGCAAAATGCGGTTTCAGAGTACTTTCACAATGCGAAGGGTTATTTCATGGACGCCGATTTTCCAAGGTGAAAATGAAGTTTTCCGAGAAATTTTGTTGCATCGCACATTTCGCCGGATGAGAATCAACTGGTGCGTGACAACAAAAATTGTTCGCATGAAAAGAAGCTCCCAAGCGCCTCTCCCTCACCCGGGAACAGGCGATGACGCCGGCGGAGGCAAGACCTCAAACCCGCCCTGGGCAGTCCCGATCGGATCTCGGACCGCCCGTCTGCAATACGTGACTGGAATGCCTGTTGATCTGCCCGTCCCTGACTGGCCGGTCCGTGGCATGCCATGCCGACTACGGAAGGGCCATGGCCCCGCTGCAGTCGGCAGGCAAGGCAGGCATTGCGCATCGCCCCTGAAAAACTTTTTCATATCCTGGATGAATGGAGAACAACATGTCCCTGCGTCAAAACCGTGAAACTGAAATCGCCAAAATCAAGAAGGACTGGGCCGAGAATCCCCGCTGGAACGGCATCAAGCGCGGCTACACCGCCGAGGATGTCTACCGCCTGCGCGGCAGCCTGCCCATCGAGCACACGCTGGCCCGCCACGGCGCGGAAAAGCTGTGGAAGATGATGAATGAAGGTCCGTTCGTGAATACCCTGGGCGCCTCCACCGGCAACCAGGCCATGCAGCAGGTGAAGGCCGGCCTGAAGGCCATCTACCTGTCGGGCTGGCAGGTTGCTGCCGATGCCAATGACAGCATGTCCATGTACCCGGACCAGTCGCTGTACGCCGTGTCCAGCGTGCCCAGCGTGGTACGCCGGATCAACAATGCGCTGACGCGCGCCGACCAGATCCAGCATGTCGAAGCCCAGGCGGGCAAGTCCGGCGACATTGACTTCTTCGCCCCCATCGTGGCCGATGCCGAAGCCGGGTTCGGTGGCGTGCTGAATGCCTATGAACTGATGAAGGCCATGATCGAGGCCGGCGCCGCCGGCGTGCACTTCGAGGACCAGTTGTCCTCTGCCAAGAAGTGCGGCCACATGGGCGGCAAGGTGCTGGTGCCGACGCAGGAAGCGGTGCAGAAACTGGTGGCGGCGCGCCTCGCGGCCGACGTCTGTGGCGTGCCTACCATCGTGCTGGCGCGCACCGACGCGGAAGCGGCCAACCTGATCACCTCCGATGTGGACGAATATGACCGGCCCTTCATCACCGGCGAGCACACCGTCGAGGGCTTCTATCGCGTCAAGCCCGGCTTCGACCAGGCCCTGTCACGCGGACTGGCCTATGCCGAGGTGGCTGACCTGGTGTGGTGCGAGACCGGCGTGCCCGACCTGAAGTTCGCGCGTGACTTCGCCGAAGGCATCCAGAAGAAGTATCCGGGCAAGATGCTGGCCTACAACTGCTCGCCGTCGTTCAACTGGAAGCGCAGCCTGGACGATGCCAGCATCGCCAGGTTCCAGCGCGAGTTGGGCGCCATGGGCTACAAGTTCCAGTTCATCACCCTGGCCGGCTTCCATTCGCTCAACTACGCCATGTTCGAACTGGCCCATGGCTATGCCCGCAACAACATGAGCGCCTTTGTCGAGCTGCAGGAAAAGGAATTCGCCGCTGCCGGCAAGGGCTTCACCGCGGTCAAGCACCAGCGCGAAGTCGGCGCCGGTTACTTCGACGAAGTGACGCAGGTGGTGCAGGGCGGCAACTCCTCTGTCACGGCGCTGCATGGGTCGACCGAAGACGAGCAGTTCTTCGACGACGGCAAGCCAGTGGCCAAGGCCGCCTGATCGCGGTTCATCACCCATAGTCGTCAAGCCTTGCAGCCGTGCTCCCTCGATGTGGGGGAGTGCGGCTTTTTTATGGTCATCACCGATGCCGGGGGCAGGTGCTGGCGGCAGGCTTTGCATGGCCGGGTTTACCCCCTTGTCAAAGGTTCTTCGTCAATTTCCGGGGATGGCATTGGCAGTAAGCTTGGCAGGCTCGGGGTTAACCCCCTTGTCAAAGGGGGCCGACTGGCCGCAGGCCAGCGGGGGGATTTTCGCCAGGCGGGCGAATTTGTGTGCCTTTACCGGGCCCTGCTGTGAGGCCGGATCATGATACTTGCCTTGCAGGCAGCAGGCTGAGGATATCGACAGCATCAGCCTGGTAACAACGGATATTCTTCAAGAGCAAGCTCATGCAAAGGCAATGAGATCAGCCCGTTGGCCAAAATCCCCCCGCTCGGCCTGACGGCCAAGTCGGCCCCCTTTGACAAGGGGGTAAACATCCGCAGTTCTGCGGGGTCCACACGACCGGACATCGGCGAACAACCGATTCCGATACCGCTCCGGTCATGCCGCCGTTGGCTTTGCCGCACCGGGTTTCGGCAGCGCCAGGCTGGCGATCACCGAGCCGGCCAGGATGACCGCCACGCCGCCGAGCATCCAGGGCACCGGCACCTTGTAGAAGTCCATGATCAGCATCTTCACCCCAACCAGCGTGACGATGGCCGCCAGTCCGTAGCCCAGCAGGTGGAAGCGGTCGGCCATGTCCGCGAGCAGGAAGTACATGGCGCGCAGGCCGAGGATGGCGAAGGTGTTGGCGGTGAAGACGATGAATGGGTCGGACGTTATGGCGAAGATGGCCGGGATGCTGTCCACGGCAAAGACGATGTCGCTCACTTCGACCAGCACCAGCACTAGCAGCAGCGGCGTGGCGTAGCGCATGCCGTCGCGCATGACGGTGAAGCGCTCGCCGTGCAGTTCGGTGGTGAGCCGCAGGTGCCCCTGCAGCCACAGCAGCAGCGGGTTGCGGGCCAGGTCGGGCTGCTGCCCGCTGAAGAAGAACATCTTGATGCCGGTGATCAGCAGGAACACGCCGAAGACATAGAAGATCCAGTCAAAGCGCTGGATCAGCACGGCGCCCAGGTAGATCAGCACTGCGCGCATCAGGATGGCTCCCACCACGCCCCACAGCAACACGCGTTTCTGCAACTCGGCCGGAATGGCGAAATAGCTGAAGATGGTGATCCAGACGAACACGTTCTCGATCGCCAGGCCTTTTTCGATCAGGTAGCCCGTGAAGTACTGCAGGGTCTTCTCGCCGGCGATCTCGCTGCCGTACAGGCCGTTCAGGTGCCACCAGAACCAGGTGCCGAATGCGCCGGCGGCGAGAAACCACACCACCGACCAGATGGCCGCTTCCTTGACCGAGACCTTGTGCGAGCCCTGCACCTTGAGGGCCATGAAGTCGACCATCAGCAGCACGATGACCAGCACGGCAAAGCCGGCATACAGCGGCAGCGTTCCGGTATGGGCAATGTCAGTCATGGATGAGGCCTTCCTCGGCGGTCCTCGTCAAGAAACCTTGCTTCCAGTCTCAGGATGTCGGGCGGGCATGCACAACCCGCCATGATTCGATGTCTTTGGCCGGCAGGCTGCGCCCAGCACGGTAGGAGGCATGGGCCAGTGTCTCGCGCAGGTGTACCAGCCACTCGGCGGTCTGGTGGGCCGACGCACCCAGCGCGGTGACATGGCCCATTTTGCGGCCGGGGCGCGCCTCGCGCTTGCCGTAAAGATGCAGGCGAACGCCCCGTTCCGCGAGCAGCGCGCTCCAGTCCGGTTCGCCCTGCTGCCAGATATCCCCCAGCAAGTTGATCATGGCTGCCGGTCGCAGCAGTCGTGCCTGGCCCAGCGGCAGCCCCGCCAGCACGCGAACCTGTTGTTCGAACTGCGAGCAGGCGCAGGCATCCAGGGAGAAATGGCCACTGTTGTGCGGGCGCGGGGCGATTTCGTTGATCAGCAGTTGCCCATCTTCGAGCAGGAAGAACTCCACGCACAGCACGCCGCGATAGTCGAGGGCGGTCGCCACCTGGGTGGCCAGACGCCGGGCACGGGCGCTGATGGCAGCGGGCAGGGCCGCCGGCACCATGCTGATATCGAGGATGCCGTCGCGATGACTGTTCATCGGCACCGGGAAGCAACTGACATTACCGTGGTCATCGCGCGCGAGGATGACCGACAGTTCTGCTGCGAGCGGCACGCGCGCCTCGAGCACGCAGGGCAAATTGCCCATGGCGGCAAAGGCGTGTTGCAGTTGCGTGGCATCGGTGACACGTGCCTGGCCCTTGCCGTCGTAGCCGAAACGGCTGGCCTTGAGGATTCCCGGCAGCAATCCGGAAGGGATGGATGCCGGGAAGTCGTTGACGGCGAAGCTGTCGGCATCAATGCGCAGGTGCGGGACTACCGGCAGGCCCTGGCTGGCCAGGAAGGCTTTCTCTGCCAGCCGGTCCTGGGCAATGCCCAGTGCACGGGCGTCCGGGGCAACCCGTGTTCGGGTGGCGAGGGTTTCGAGTGCCGCGGCGGGGACGTTCTCGGTCTCGATGGTGATCGCGGCGCAGCTGTCCGCCATGTCCTGCCACGCCACAGTGCTGTCCAGTGGTGCACAGATGAGACGGTCCACCGCGCCTGCGGCCGGGCAGTCGGGCGACGGGTCGAGTGCCGTGACGCGGTAGCCCAGGCGGTGGGCGGCCATGGCGAACATGCGTCCCAGCTGGCCGCCGCCCAGCACGCCCAGCATGGCGCCGGGAGCGATCATGCCTTTTGCTCCCCTGACAGGGGGTCTTGCAGCAGGTGTGCGCGCATGACCGCTTCGGTCTGCTTGCGGCGCATGCGCAGCAGGGCCGCATCCGTGTTTTTGTCGGTGCGTGCCAGCATGGCTGCGGCAAACAGCCCGGCATTGGCGGCACCGGCATCGCCGATGGCAAAGGTGGCCACCGGTATGCCTTTGGGCATCTGCACGATGGACAGCAGCGAATCCATGCCCTTGAGGTGGCGGCTGGGCACCGGCACACCCAGCACCGGCACATGGGTGATGGCCGCGAGCATGCCCGGCAGGTGCGCCGCCCCGCCTGCGCCGGCGATGATGCAGCGCAGGCCGCGCCGCACCGCACCCTGCGCGTAGCGGTACAGCAGCTGTGGCGTGCGGTGGGCGGAGACCACACGGGCTTCATAGGGCACGCCCAGGGCCTCTAGTTGTTCTGCTGCCTTGATCATGACCGGCCAGTCGCTCTGGCTGCCCATGACGATGCCGACCAGCGGTGCCGGTTTGGTGGTTTTCGTTTTCATGCGGAGATCCATTGTGCGAGGAAGTTGAACAGCGGAATGCCGACCACCAGGTTGAAGGGGAAGGTCACCCCCAGGGCGAGCAGCAGATAAAGCGCGGGATTGGCCTCGGGCACCCCCAGGCGCATGGCCGGCGGCACGGCGATGTAAGACGCGCTTGCCGCCAGCATGGCCACCAGCATGCTGCCGCCCGCGCCGAAACCGAGCAGGAAATGACCGACTGCCAGGCCGATGCAGCCGAACACCAGCGGTGCGGCAACCCCGAACAGGGCCAGCGGCAGCATCTGTGCACGGATGCTGCCCAGGCGTGCAGCTGCCTGTATGCCCAGGTCAATCAGGAACAGGCATAGCGCGCCCATGAACAGGCTTTCGAAGAAGGGCTTGATGCCCTCCAGGCTGGATCGGGTGGCGGTTGCGCCGATGATGAGGCTGCCGATCAGCAGCAGCACGCTGCCATGGCGCAGGGTGCCGCGCAGGCTGTCCAGCCAGCTGCTACTGATGCCCGACTGCGAGCCGCGGCAACGCTGGGCCAGCGTCAGGCCGATAAGGATGGCCGGCACCTCCATGATGGCCAGCATCAGCACGGTGGCCGGCTCGTGCGGGATGTCGTTGGCCGTGAGCCAGGCGCCTGCCGCAAGGAAGGTGGCGACGCTGACCGAGCCGTAGTGCGCAGCGATGGCTGCGGCATTGAAGCCGTCCAGTCCCAGCATCCGACGCAGGGTGACGTAGGCCATCAGCGGCAGCAGGCAGGCAAGGCCGAGTGCCGCCAGGGAGGGCGCCAGCAGCGTGGCCAGATCGGCTTTGGCCAGCTGTGCCCCCCCGTGCAGGCCGATGCCGGCCAGCAGGTAAATGGACAGCGCCTTGGACAGGGCGCGCGGCACGCGCAGGTCGCTGCGCACCACCCGCGACACCAGTCCGAGCACGAAGAAAAGCAGCGGCGCATTGAGCAGGGCGGAAGACATGGCACGCATGCTAAGGGCGTGCATCCATAGAGTACAATCAAATATATAAACAATAGATATTGATATTATCTATACATGGCCGAATCGTGGAAATCTGCATGAACCTCTCTACATGAACTTCGCCGCATGAACATTTCCCTGAGGCAGCTGCGCACCTTCGAAGCGGTGGCGCGCTTGCGCAGCTTCAGCCGCGCGGCCGAGGCCCTGCATCTGTCGCAGCCGACGGTGTCCCTGCAGGTGAAGCAGATCACCGAAACGCTGGGCGTGCCGCTGCTGGACCAGTCCGGGCGCAGCCTGTCCCCTACCGAAGCGGGTGAGGTAGTGGCCGAAACGGCGCGCGATGCCGGACGGCTGTTCGAGTCGATGCAGACGCGCCTGGCCGAACTTCGCGGCCTGCGCCAGGGCCGGCTCAAGGTATCGGTGGTGACCACCGCCAAGTACTTCGTCCCGCGACTGCTCGGCCCCTTCATGCGCGAATATCCGGGCATCGACGTGGCCCTGGATGTGGGCAACCGCGCCGAGATCGTCAACCGGCTGCTGCGCAACGAGGATGACCTCTACATCATGGGCATACCACCGCGCGGCATGGACATCGTGCACGTGCCCTTTGCCGACAATCCCATCGTCGCCATCGCCGCGCCGGATCACCCGCTGGCAGGGCGCCACAATGTGCCGCTGTCGGAGCTGGCCGCCGAGCCCTTCATCCTGCGCGAGGTCGGTTCGGGCACGCGCATGGCCTGCGAGGCCTTCATGCGTGAACAGCGCATCAAGCTGCGCGTGCGCATGGAGCTGGGCAGCAACGAGGCCATCAAGCAGGCGGTGTCCGGCGGGCTAGGGCTGTCGCTGCTGTCGCTGCATGCGCTGGTGGCCGAGGCGAAGCGCGGCGAACTGTCGGTGCTGGACGTGCGCCACCTGCCGATCCGGCAGTCCTGGTACATCGTGCACCACGCGAGCAAGCACCTGTCGGCGGTGGCGCGCGCGTTCTTTGACTACCTGCAGGCCGAAGGGGTGAAGCTGCGCGAGGAACTCGAGGCTTCCGGGCTGGCCGCCAGAAAAAAACGGCGGGGCCGGTCTCCCGGCTCCGCCGTCAGCACGCCCCGTGGTCGCCAGACTCGGGGGGCGTGAACA
>CAIPGJ010000177.1 GCA_903864555.1 uncultured Pseudomonadota bacterium
ACTGCGGTGGACCCGGGAGTCAGGAAGGCGCCAGCTGCCAGTTCCAGGATGTCGTTTGAACCATTTCCGATGACAATTCCATCTGCAGCCACACCATAACGATGCGAAAGTGCTGATTTCAGTTCAAAGGCATTTCCATCCGGATAGCGGGCAAGATTGCTGATTGCACCTTCAATGGCTGCTTTTGCCTTTGGTGAAAGCCCCAAGGGGTTCTCGTTTGATGCCAGCTTAATAATGTTTTTTTCTTCGAGACCCATTTCTCGGGCCAGTTCGGAAATGGGTTTGCCTGGCTGGTAGGGTGCTATTGCTCTCACATAGTCCGGGGACCGCTCGCATAAATTCATGGTTATCTGCCTACGGTTGAGCTGCTGGATAGCTGCCGAGTATTTTCAGGAAGGGGGCTCTCGCACGCACTTCGTCCAGGGCGTGCTTCACCGGCAAATCTTCTTGATGACCCTCGACATCAATGAAAAACAGGTACTCCCATTGACCGGTGCGTGCTGGTCGAGACTCTATTCTTGTCATGCTTACAGCGCTTTTAGCAAATGGCGAAATCAATTCCAGCACAGCCCCTGGTTTGTTGGGAGCCGACATGACCAAGGAAGTACGATCATTGCCGCTGGGAACAGTATGATCCGCTCCAAGTATGAGAAAGCGCGTCATATTGCGGGAATCGTCTTCAATACCTGCCGAGAGAATGTGAAGTCCATATCGTTTCGCCGCCAACTCAGGCCCGATCGCGCATGCAGCGGACTCGTCGACAACGCGGCGAGCCGCGTCCGCATTACTGGCTACGGGTATCTGTTTTGCTGCCGGTAAATTCTGCAGGAGCCAGCCGGCACATTGCCCCAGAGACTGGGGATGGGAGTAAACAAGGGTAAAGCTGGCAAGGGGCTCTGCTTTCGCTGCCATCAGATTCTGACGGACACGCAGGACCACTTCCCCGCAGATTCGCAAGGAGGTATTGACGAGCAGATCCATGGTCCGGCCAACTGCGCCCTCTGTTGAGTTCTCGATGGGGACTACTGAATACGCGGCCAGACCTGACTCGCCTTGACGAAATACTTCGTCAATTGATGCCCCCGGCAAACCATCCATCGATGAGCCAAAATGCTTCTGGACAGCCATTTCCGAAAAGGTACCTTCCGGCCCCAGATATGCAATGATCAATCGTTTCTCCAGTGAGCGACAGGCAGAACTGACTTCACCTTATATCGTGCACGGAGCAACCGAATCAAGATGCCGCTTCCGCATCGAATCACTTGCATCAGAACTTAGGCTTTCGGCTGGACCACCTCGATACTTTATTTAGATATCAAGGACCCCAATGGCTAAACAATATCCGCCCACGCAATCAGTGGGTAGACGCTATTCACATCGTCCTGCAATGCTGGCGTTCGAAACCATTCGACGCTACTGGCATGTCCGTGGATTAGATGCCGGTCAGGATCTTGGCAAGTAGCGTACCGCCAGCACACCACCTATTCCGTGCAGGTTCGCAATGACTTCTGGCTTTACCATACTGTCGACATCGACCAGGGTGTAAGCCATATCCCCCCTGGAGCGGTTGAGCATGTTATGGATATTCAGTCCGCCACTGGCGAGCACGCCGGAAATTTGACCGACCATGTTCGGGACATTGGCATTGGCGATTGCGATACGGAATGGCGCCTCGCGGGACATCACCACATTCGGAAAATTAACTGCGTTCTGCACGTTTCCATTCTCGAGATAATCACGCACCTGCTGGACTACCATCACTGCAGAATTATCCTCGGCCTCTGCCGTGGAGGCGCCCAGATGCGGCAAAGCGATCACTCGGGGATTCCCGGTAAGGCTTGCAACGGGGAAATCTGTGACGTAATAGTTGAGCTTGCCGGCTGCAAGCGACGCGACTATAGCCGAAACATCAACAATTTCTTCACGCGAAAAATTCAGGAGGACAGCTCCGTCCCGAACCGTATCCAGGTTCTTCTCATTGATCAGAT
The DNA here is from genome assembly GCA_903864555.1 of uncultured Pseudomonadota bacterium. Next base: position 1,989 of record CAIPGJ010000177.1, read on the forward strand.
GCTTGGTGGCAGCAACCAGCGGCACGTGCAGGGAAATGAAATTTGACGAACGCAGCACCTCCCCAATCGAGTTCGCCTTCTTTACCTGTGAGGGTAGGCTCCAGGCTGCCTCGACGGTTATTTCGGGGTCATATCCAAGAACGTTCATTCCAAGTTTGATCGCCGTATCTGCAACCAGACTGCCGATTTTCCCCAGTCCGATGATGCCTATGGTGTTGTTGGGCAATTCAAAGCCGGCGTAGTTTTTCTTGCCGTCTTCCATCAACTTGGCGAGTTTCTTGTCATCAGTTTCAGTCTGCCTGCCAACAAACTGCAGCGCCGGAACGATGTGCCTGGCAGCCAACAGCATTCCTGCCAGAACCAGTTCCTTCACTGCATTAGCATTTGCTCCCGGCGCGTTGAATACCGGGATCCCCTTCTGTGTCATCGCGGCAACTGGAATATTGTTGGTGCCGGCACCCGCCCTTCCGATTGCCTTCACTGAATCGGGAATCGTCATGGTGTGCATGTCATGTGAGCGCACCAGCACAGCATCAGGGGACTCCACATTCTTGCCCAACGCGTATTGATCGGCCGGAAAAAGGGTGAGTCCGATCGGAGATATCTGGTTCAGCACCAGCACGTTGAATTTTCCAGCCATGTTCTTCAGTTCCATCTCTGTTGGTCAAAGTCGCAAAAATGCCAGTTGTCAGCCGTGCTTCGTCTCGAATTCCCGCATGTAATCCACCAGTACGCGTACTCCAGACTCCGGCATGGCGTTATAGATGGATGCGCGCATGCCGCCAACGGAGCGATGTCCTTTGAGCTGAACCATGCCCTTTGCTTCCGCGCCCTTCAGAAACTCACCATCGAACGACTCATTCCTGAGCTTGAATGGAATATTCATCCGGGAACGATCGCTTACTGCCACCGGACTGATAAAAAACTTGCTGCCATCGAGGAAGTCGTAAAGTAGTTTCGCCTTGGCCACATTGCGTTTCTCGATCTCCACAAGCCCACCTTGCTGCTTCAACCACTTGAACACCAGCCCGGCTATGTAAACGCCGTAAGTGGGCGGTGTATTGAGCATGGAATCGTTGTCGGCCTGTTGCTTGTAGTCAAATGCCGATGGTGTGATCGGAAGCGCCTGGCCCAGCAAGTCTTCACGAACAATGACAATGGTTAATCCGGCAGGACCGATGTTCTTCTGGGCGCCACCATAAATGAGCCCGTATTTTGAAATATCAACTGGCCTGGAAAGGATATGCGAAGACATGTCGGCCACAAGTGGAACATTGCCGGTATCAGGGATCCAGTGATATTCAAGTCCACCAATGGTCTCATTCGAGCAGATATGCACGTACCCGGCGTCTTTACTGAGCTTCCAGTTATCGAAAGAAGGGATGTACGTGAAAGCACGATCCTCGCTTGAAGCCACCACGTTGACCGTACAGTACTTTTTTGCTTCCTTTATGGATTTTTTGGACCATTCGCCGGTATTGACATAGTCGGCGACCTGGTGGCCCCTGAGCATGTTCATGGGGATAATCGCATTTTCCGCAATGGCACCGCCTTGCAGAAACAGTACTTTGTAATTCTCTGGTATTGACAGGAGGTCTCGAAGGTCGGCTTCGGCTTCTGCGTGGATCGCAATGAACTCCTTTCCACGATGACTCATCTCCATGACGCTCATGCCGCTGCCATGCCAGTCCAGCATCTCGGCGGCAGCCAGTTTCAGCACCTCCTCCGGGAGAGCTGCTGGGCCAGCGCTGAAATTGATTGCTCGTGCCATATTTGTTGTCCTGATTTCTAGTGGATTACGGGAGGCTCTCCACCACCCTGGTCATTGAGGCCATCATCGACTCCGCCTGAATCGTCGCCGGCATATTCGTCCTGCACTACATCGTCTTCTGCTTCTCCAATACGCTCGACACCAGCCAGCTTGGTTCCTGGGTCCAGATTGATGAGCGTGACGCCTTGCGTCGAGCGGCCCATCTCGCGGATGTCCGCGACCCGGGTACGGATCAGCACGCCAGCATTCGAGATAAGCATGATCTCGTCACCCTCATCCACCAGTACCGCCCCGACAAGGTTGCCATTACGTTCGCTTGTCTGGATGGCGATCATGCCCTTGGTACCGCGTCCGTGTCGTGTGTACTCGGCAATGGGGGTACGCTTGCCGAAGCCATTTTCCGTGGCAGTTAGTACGGCCTGGAGTTCATTGCCGGCCACGAGCATTGAAACAACCCTCTGCCCGTCTTCCAGCGCCATGCCTCGCACGCCACGTGCCTGCCGGCCCATCGGTCGTACATCCTTCTCCTCGAAGCGAACGGCCTTGCCGGCATCGGAGAACAGCATGACGTCATGCGCGCCATCAGTGATGGCAGCCCCCACCAGGAAGTCGTTCTCGTCAAGTTCCACTGCAATGATGCCGCGCTCACGTGGATTCGAAAAGGCGGACAGGGGCGTCTTCTTCACCGTTCCCCTGGATGTCGCCATGAAGACAAAATGAGTGTCGTCATACATCTTAATGGGCAACACGGCGCTGATCTTTTCGCCCTCGGCAAGAGGAAATAGATTAACAATGGGTTTGCCGCGACTGGTTCTATTGCCGTGTGGCACCTGATAGACCTTCAGCCAGTACAAGCGCCCCAGGGATGAGAAACACAGCATGGTGTCATGTGTATTTGCAATGAACAGTCGTTCTACGAAATCATCCTCACGCGTGGTTGTAGCCTGCTTGCCCCTTCCGCCACGGCGCTGTGCGCGGTAATCTGCGAGCCGCTGGGACTTCACATAACCGGCATGCGAGAACGTGACCACCACGTCTTCGGGTGTGATCAGGTCCTCTAGGGTGATGTCTTCGGCATTTACTACAATCTCGCTGCGGCGCTGGTCTCCGTATTGATCGCGAATCAGCTTCAGTTCGTGGGAAATGATCTGGGTAATTCTTTCCGGCCTTGCCAGGATGTCCAGGTAGTCGAATATCTTCTCCACCAGATCCTTGTACTCAGCAACGATCTTGTCCTGCTCCAGGCCAGTAAGGCGCTGCAGTCGCATTTCCAGAATTGCCTGCGCCTGTGCATCTGAAAGGCGATATCCATCTGCATGCAGACCGAATACGACATCAAGTCCATCGGGGCGCGACGCATCCGCTTCTGCGCGCGAGAGCATCTCGGCCACAACCGGTGAATGCCAGGCGTGGGCCATCAACGCAACTTTGGCTTCCGGCGGCGTCGGGGACTGTTTGATCAGGGCGATGATCTCGTCGACGTTCGACAAGGCCACGGCCAAGCCTTCCTGAATATGCGCGCGTTCACGAGCCTTGCGGAGTTCAAATATGGTGCGTCGCGTCACTACCTCGCGTCTATGGGAGAGGAAGGCAGACAGCATCTCCCGGAGGTTGAGCAAGCGGGGCTGCCCATTGACCAAGGCAACCATGTTGACGCCAAAGGTATCCTGAAGCTGCGTTTGCTTGTAGAGGTTGTTCAGTACAACCTCGGGCATTTCACCGCGCTTGAGTTCGATGACAACGCGCATGCCGGACTTGTCCGATTCGTCCTGGATGTGCGAGATACCTTCTATTCTCTTCTCACGGACGATCTCGGCTATCCGCTCCAATAGGGACTTCTTGTTGACCTGGTAAGGCAACTCGTCAACGATGATCGCCTGGCGATTCCCCTTCTCCAGGTCTTCGAAATGCGTCCTGGCTCGCATGATCACCCGGCCACGCCCGGTACGATACCCTTCCCTCACTCCAGCGACCCCGTAGATGATCCCGGCAGTCGGAAAGTCGGGGGCCTTGACGATCTCGATCAGTTCGTCAATCGTGGTGTCAGGCTCATGCAACAGGCGCTGGCAGGCGTCGATGACATCGGAGAGATTGTGCGGCGGAATATTGGTCGCCATCCCGACAGCGATGCCGGCCGATCCATTGACTAGAAGGTTTGGAAATTTTGCCGGCAATACCAGCGGTTCGCGTTCCTTGCCGTCGTAATTGGGTCCGAAGTCGACCGTTTCCCTGTCTATGTCAGCAAGCAATTCGGAAGTGATACGGTCAAGCCGGCACTCGGTGTAGCGCATCGCGGCGGCATTGTCTCCGTCAATGGATCCAAAATTGCCCTGCCCATCGATCAGCGTGTACCGCAGACTGAAGTCCTGAGCCATGCGAACCAGCGTGTCATAGATGGCAGAGTCGCCATGAGGATGGTACTTGCCCATGACCTCGCCGACGACGCGTGCACACTTGACATACGGCCGATTCCACACGTTGTTTGACTCGTGCATGGCAAAAAGCACGCGTCGATGCACGGGTTTGAGTCCGTCGCGTACATCCGGAAGTGCACGTCCCACGATGACGCTCATGGCGTAATCAAGGTAGGACCGCCGCATCTCCTCTTCGAGACTGACAGGCAGTGTTTCTTTAGCGAACTGGTCCATACTTATGATCCGGCCGATAGCCGCTCGCAGCACGGAAATTCACGGGCTGACCAGGCAGCGGCAAGCATCTTGTAAAAAAAGGAATTTTAGCAGTTTATCGCCTGCTTCAGCAGCCTGAAGGTTCGCCAGCCTCTGTTATCTGAATGTGGCGGAAGTCTTTTTAAGCCGGCGCCGGCGGGCACGCACAATCCTTCAGCTTCCGGCTGGTATCATCAGTGCCATTGCATATGGGCGGATGATCGTGGGCGATACCGAATGTGTGAAGGCTGATCTGGTTATCAGCGCCCGATGGGTAGTTCCGGTTGAGCCATCAGGTGTGGTTCTGCAGGATCACAGTGTGGTCGTGCTCGACGGCAAGATTCTGGACATCCTGCCGACTCTGGATGCAACGAAGCGCTATCTTCCTTCAAAGCATGTCCAGTTGCCCGATCATGTGCTGATTCCGGGACTGGTCAATCTCCACGGACATGCCGCAATGACGCTGATGCGGGGGATGGCAGACGACCTACCCCTCATGCAATGGCTGGAAAAGCACATCTGGCCAGCCGAATCCCGGCATGTGTCGGCAGATTTCGTCTATGACGGCACGCTCCTCGCATGCGCAGAGATGCTCTCTGGGGGTATTACCACTTTCAACGACATGTACTTCTATCCAGCTGCAGCGGCACAGGCTGCCCTTGATAGCGGAATGCGGGCGGCTATCGGCCTGATCACGCTGGAGCTTCCCTCGAACTACGCATCAGATTCGGATGACTATATCCAGAAGGGGCTGGAAGCAAGGGACGCCTTACGTCACGAGGGAAAACTGACCTTCTGCATGGCGCCCCACGCCCCATATACCGTATCGGATCGCACCTTCGGCAGGGTACTTCTCATGGCCGAGGAATTGGACATGCCGGTGCACGTGCATCTTCATGAAACCCTGGACGAGATATCAGACAGCCTGGCCAACCATGGGCGCCGTCCGCTGGCACGCATGCAGCAACTGGGCTTGCTGGGTGCGCGGCTGATCGC
>CAIPGJ010000178.1 GCA_903864555.1 uncultured Pseudomonadota bacterium
CGTCACCTCCAGCAACTCAGGCAACAGCGTTGGGAATGGCGGCAATGCCGCCAGCGACTCGCTGAGCGTGGACCTGAGCGCGGTGATTGTCGCCGTCACTGAGGATGAGCCCAAGGTGCTGGCGATCCGTTCCGACGGCCCGGACGCGCTGCCCTCGGGTCGCCTGGAGTCGCAGCACACCACGCTCGGCGCCGGTCTGCGCTCCTGGGTGGAGCGACAGACCGGCTTGTCCCTCGGCTATCTCGAACAGCTGTATACCTTCGGTGACAGCGATCGCGTCGTGCACGGCTCGGCCCAGCGCGTGCTCTCCATCGGATACCTGGCGCTGGTGCGCGAAGTGCGCGCCGGCGTCGAGGGCTCGCGCAGCGGCGGCATCGATGCGGTGTGGCGCGACTGGTACCGCTACTTCCCCTGGGAGGACTGGCGGCGCGGCAAGCCGGCCATCGTCTCGCGCATGGAAGGCCAGCTGAAGCGCTGGATTGCCGCCGCGGCAGGCAAGGATGAACGCCAACTGCGCGAGGCGCGCGTGCGCTTTGCCTTCGGCTCGCGCGACATCCCCTGGAGCGATGACCGCGTGCTCGAGCGCTATGAGCTGCTGTACGAGGCCGGCCTGGTGCCTGAGTCCCATCGTGATGGCCGGCCCACCTGGGCGCCGCCGCGCGAGGCGTTGGCCGAGGGGCAGACCATGCTGGCCGACCATCGCCGCGTGCTGGCCACCGGCATCGCGCGCCTGCGCGGCAAGATCAAGTACCGCCCGGTGGTGTTCGAGCTGATGCCGCCATCCTTCCGTTTCCTGCAATTGCAGCACGCCGTCGAGGCGCTGGCCGGGCTGCGCCTGCACAAGTCCAACTTCCGCCGTCTGGTGGAAAGCCAGGGCCTGGTCGAGGAGACCGGCGAGGTCGAGGCGGGAACCGGTGGCCGCCCGGCGCGGCTGCTGCGCTTTCGTCGCGAAGTGTTGCTGGATCGTCCTGCGCTGGGCAGGCGCCTGCCCGTGGTGCGGCGGAATTCAGCCTGATATCAGTAGCTTGGCATACGACGGAGGCGTCGTGGGCATGGCCTTCCGGGGGCGTCACAAATCTGCAAAAAAGCCGCCCTTATGCTCAAAAGTAGTATATATTCTTGCCACCCGGTTTTAAACCGGGTTTTTATCCAGTTCGTAATACTAGAATTGAGTATAAGGAGGCAGACATGAGTGCTGATCCCGGCATCATCACCCGGCCCGTCAAACTGGCCCCGGACGTCCTTGCGCGTACCAGTGCGCTGCGCGAGCGCCTGCGCCGTGTCGTGCCCGACGCCAACTGGCTGCTGTACGCGCCCGACATCGACGCCATCCAGCGGCTGAAGAAAGAGCGCAACGCCGTCATCCTGGCGCATAACTACCAGACGCCGGAGATCTTCCACGGCGTGGCCGACATCGTCGGCGACTCGCTCGCCCTCGCGCGCGAGGCGATCAACGTCAAGGCCGATGTCATCGTGCTGTGCGGCGTGCACTTCATGGCCGAGACCGCCAAGATCATCAATCCGGACAAGACCGTGCTGATTCCGGACCTGGAAGCCGGTTGCTCGCTGGCCGATTCGATCACCGGCGCGGACGTGCGCCTGCTGCGACAGCAGTACCCCGGCGTGCCCATCGTCACCTACGTCAACACCTCGGCCGAAGTGAAGGCCGAGAGTGACATCTGCTGCACCTCGGGCAATGCCGTGAAGGTGGTGGAGAGCCTGGGCGTGGATCGCGTCATCATGATCCCGGACGAATTTCTCGCGCAGAACGTCGCCGCCCAGACCAAGGTGAAGATCATCGCCTGGAAGGGTTACTGCGAGGTGCATGAACTGTTCACCGTGGCCGACATCGAGGAACTGAAGAAGAAGCACCCCGGCGTCATCGTCATGGCCCATCCGGAGTGCCGCCCGGAAGTGGTGGAGGCCGCCGACTTCAGCGGATCCACCGCCAACATGATCGACTTCGTCGACCAGAAAAAGCCGCAGCGCGTGATGCTGATCACCGAGTGCTCCATGAGCGACAACATCGCCGTGCACCACCCGGACGTGGAGTTCATCCGGCCCTGCCGGCTGTGCCCGCACATGAAGCGCATCACCTTGCCCAAGATCCGCCTGGCCCTGGAGACCATGACCCACGAAGTCACGGTCGACCCGGCCATCGCCGCGCGCGCCCGCCTGTCGGTCGAGCGCATGCTGGCGGTACGTTGAGCGGGATGGCTTTCGGCACGTCGACGCGCTGGCCCGCCATGCCACTGATGCCATCCACGCCTGGCCTCTGAGATGAATCCACCCATCGTCCGCGATCGTGTGGTGATCATCGGTGGCGGCGTGGCCGGACTGGCCACCGCCCTGCGCTTGGCACCCATGCCGGTCACGGTGCTGGTGCAGGCGCCGCTGGGCACCGAGGCCTCCTCGCCCTGGGCCCAGGGCGGCATCGCCGCGGCCATGGCCACAGATGATTCCCCCGAACTGCATGCCGCCGATACCGTGGCGGCCGGCGCCGGCCTCACCGAGTTGCCTGTGGCCACGCGCATCGCCCAGGCCGCGCCGGGTTGCATCGAGTATCTGGTTGCCCTGGCGACACCCTTCGATCGCAATGCCGCTGGTGCATTGCTGCTGGGCCTGGAGGCGGCGCATACGCGTCGGCGCATCGTGCATGCCGGCGGCGATGGCACCGGCCGCGCCGTCATGGACGCCCTGATTTGCGCGGTGAGGGCGACGCCCTCGATCGAAGTGCAGGAAGGCCTGCGCGCGGTGGAACTGGTGCTGGAGCAGGGCGCTGTCGTGGGCGTGAAGGCGCTGGGCCCGAGCGGCCAGCCCTTCTTCCTGCAGGCGCGTGCCGTGGTGCTGGCCACCGGCGGCGTGGGCGGGTTGTATGCCGACACCACCAATCCCCTGGGTGCCACCGGCAGCGGTCTGTCGCTGGCCGCGCGCGCAGGCGCCGTGCTGCAGGACATCGAATTCGTGCAGTTCCATCCCACCGCCATTGTCCTTGGCGCCGACCCCATGCCGCTGGCCAGCGAGGCGCTGCGCGGCGAGGGCGCGGTGCTGGTGAATGAAAAAGGCGAGCGCTTCATGGAAGGCATCGCGGGGGCCGAACTGGCGCCGCGTGACGTGGTGGCGCGCGCAGTGTGGCAGCAGGTGGCGCGCGGCGGCGCCGCCTTCCTGGATACGCGCGACGCGCTCGGCGCGGACATCGCGCGGCGCTTTCCCTCGGTCACCGCGCTGTGCCAGCACAATGGCCTCGATCCGGCGGTGCAGCCCATCCCGGTGCGTCCGGCTGCGCATTACCACATGGGCGGCGTTGCAGTGGACGGGCGCGGGCGTTCCTCGGTCACCGGGCTGTGGGCCTGTGGCGAAGTGGCATCGACCGGCCTGCACGGGGCCAACCGCCTCGCCAGCAATTCTCTGCTGGAGGCGCTGGCCTGTGCACAGTGGGTGGCCGAAGACATTGCCGGGCAGGGCGTCGCGCCAGTGGCGCGACCGGTGGCCTTGAACACCCAGTCGCCCCTGGGTGAGGCCGAGCGCGAGCGCGATGCCACGCGCCTTGCCGCCATCCGCAAGCTGATGACATCCGCCGTCGGCGTGGTGCGTGACGCCGCCACGCTGGGCGAGGCGATTGTCCAGCTCTCGGCCGAATCTGCCGTGCTGGCGCGTGGGCGCGCCACCGATGCCGCCACCCTGGGAATGATGATTGCCGTGGCTGCGCATGGCCGCCATGAAAGCCGCGGCGCGCATTGCCGCCGCGATTATCCCTCGCCCCTGGCCGACACAGGTGCGCACACGCGCATCGCCCTCGCCGAGGCGCGCTCCCGTGCAGCCGGCATTGCGCAGGCCGGCGGTGGTTCGCGTCGCCGCTGAAGGCCTGTTACTTCCGAAACCTCCCCGCACTGAATCCGAAGAGCCGTGCCGACATGAACCTGCCTTCCCTGCTGCCCCTTCCCCGCGTGATGATCGAACCCCTGGTGCGCGCTGCGCTGCTGGAAGACCTCGGACGCGCTGGTGACATCACCACCGATGCGGTGATCCCGGCGGACATGCCCATGCGCGGCGTGATCGCGGCCCGCCAGCCCGGCGTCATTGCCGGCGCCGATGCTGCGGTGATCGCCTTTTCGCTGATGGACGAGCGGGTGCGCGTGGTGATTGAAAGGGGTGACGGCTCGCGGGTGCAGCCGGGCGATGTCGCGATCCGCCTGGAAGGACCGGCGCGCGCCATCCTCAGCGCCGAGCGTGTCGCGCTCAACCTGATGGGTCACCTGTCCGGCGTGGCCACTGCCACGGCCACACTGGTGGATGCGGCGCGCCCGTACAAGGCGCGCATCGTCTGCACCCGTAAGACCACGCCCGGACTGCGTGCCCTGGAGAAGCACGCGGTGCGTGCAGGCGGCGGCTCCAACCACCGCTTCGGCCTGGATGACGCGGTGCTGATCAAGGACAACCACATTGCGGTGGCGGGCGGCGTGCGGGCCGCCATCGAACGGGCACGTGCCGCGGTCGGGCACCTGGTGAAGATCGAAGTGGAAGTCGATACGCTGGCGCAGCTGGATGAGGCACTGGCGGCGAAGGTCGATGCGGTGCTGCTGGACAATATGACGCCGGCGCAGCTGGCCGAAGCGGTGAAGCGGGTGGACGGTCGCGCGATTACCGAAGCTTCAGGGCGTATCACCGCGGCGACCGTCAATGCAGTGGCTGCCTCGGGGGTGGACCTGATTTCCTGCGGCTGGATCACCCACAGCGCGGCAGTGCTGGACCTCGGGCTGGACGCCTGAGGCTCCTAGGATGCTCCCGCCGGCCCGGCAAGCCGGGCCGGGGAACAACGACTGATTACTTCTTTTCTTCAGCGGCTTTCTTGCTGGCCTTGATCGTGGCGAAGACGAACCAGGCGATGAAGAGTATGCAAGCGCCCAGGAAGATGGCCACGCCGGTCACGCCGACCTGGGCTTCCGGTGCCACGGGCTTGTCCTGTGCCAGTACAGGCAGGGCCAGAAAAAGTGAAATCATGAACAGAACAAAATTCTTTACCATGGGGCCACTCCATTGACTGCGGTTGATTGCGGTTGATGACGCGTTGCTCCATGCAACGCTTGCACCCAGTGTCGGGGGTGCAGGGGGACGCCAGCATGACCGCTGCATTACAAATCTGTCATCCTGCAGAGCCTTCCGGTCGAAACCGCACGGGGAATAGGCTGGACCGAGGTGAAACAGGGGCTATCGAGGCCCGGGAAATTGCCCCATGAAGCTGCTGGTCGTCGAAGATGAACCGAAGATGCTGGGTTTCCTCCAGAAGGGGCTGACCGAGAGCGGTTTCGTCGTCGATGTGGCGGCCGATGGCCCGGAAGGCTTGCACCTGGCATCCACCGGGGAGTACGACCTGGTGGTGCTCGACATCGGCCTGCCCGGCATGGATGGCTGGAGCGTGCTCAGGCAGTTGCGTTCGCAAAAGCCCACGCCGGTGCTGTGCCTGTCGGCGCGCGCCGCCATCGACGACCGCGTCAAGGGTCTGGAAATGGGCGCCGATGATTACCTCACCAAGCCGTTTGCCTTCGCCGAACTGCTGGCGCGCGTGCGCACACTGTTGCGCCGGGGCGCCGGCGCCGGCCGCGAACAGGAGCAATTGCGCGTGGCCGACCTGGAAATCGACCTCTTGCGCCGGCGTGTCACGCGCGGCGGCCAGCGCATCGACCTCACCGCCAAGGAGTTCGCGCTGCTGTCGCTGCTGGCGCGCCGGCGTGGCGAGGTGCTGTCGCGCACGCTGATTGCCGACCAGGTGTGGGACATGAATTTCAACAGTGACACCAATGTGGTGGATGTGGCGGTGCGCCGGCTGCGCGCCAAACTGGATGACCCCTTCGAGCTGAAGCTCATCCATACCGTGCGCAGTGTCGGCTACGTCCTCGAGGAGCGCACTGCATGATGCGGGCTTCGAAAACCCTGCGGCCCGCCTGAATGCTGTGGCGCCGATGGCAGGGCCTGCTCGCCGGTCTTTCGCTGCAGACCAAGTTCGTCCTGCTGTTCGTGCTGGTGTCGCTGCCGGTGCTCACGGCCACCAGCCTGGGGGCCTGGTACTTCGTCAAGGAGCGCTCCCAATACCTGGAGGAGCAAAGCCTGGACCTCGCCAGCGGGCTGTTGCGCATGCATCTGGCGGCCGTCCCCACGAGCAAATCGCTGGAAGCCGGTGGCGCCGACGCCATCGGCGGGGAATGGTTGCGCCAACGCCGCCTGGGCGTGCTGGTGCACGAGCTCGATGGGCGCATGCTGCTCAGCTCGCTGTCGCCGGAACTGTCGGCCGGGCTGATGGCGGCGCCGCAGCCCTTTACGGCGTCGCACAGCGACTGGAAAGGGGGCGATGGTTCGACTTATCGCGTCGAGGGGCTGGATGCCAGCCTGGCCGATGGCACGCTGGTGCGCCTGATCCTGCTGCTGGAAACCGGCAAGCCCAATCGCGTGCAGCAGGCCTACCAGAGCGTGCTCATCGCCATCGCCCTGGCCGGGGGCCTGCTCACCCTGGCCCTGGGCCTGATGATCGTCCAGCAGGGCCTTGAACCACTGCGCAACTTTGCCGCGCGCACGCGCGACATCACCGCCAGCAGCCTGGGTGACCGTCTCGGCATCGATGACGCCCCGGCGGAGTTGCGCGAGCTGGCCGAAGGGCTCAATGACATGCTGCAGCGGCTGCAGGATTCCTTCCGCCGCCTTGACGAATTCTCCTCCGACCTGGCCCATGAACTGCGCACGCCCATCGGCAACATGCTCGGGCAGAGCGAGGTGGCGCTGTCGCGCGCGCGCTCGGTGGAGGAGTACCGCGCCGTGCTCGAATCCAACATCGAGGAATTCCACCGCCTGTCGCGCATGATCCAGGACATGCTCTTTCTCGCCCAGGCCGACAGCACCGCGCGCGCCCTGACGCTGGAGCCGGTGCAACTGCACGAGCAGGTGGACAAGGTGCTGGAGTACTACGAGCCCCTGCTCGATGACAAGCAGATCCGCGTGCTGAGGCGCGGCACTGGCACGGCCAGTGCCAACCGCCTGCTGGCCCAGCGTGCCATCGCCAACCTGCTCTCCAATGCCGTGCGCCATGCGCCACCGGGCACCATGCTCGAGGTGGCCGTCGACTCACCCGAGCCGGGGCGCGTGGCGCTCACCGTCACCAACACCGGCAAAGGCATACCGCTGGATGAGCTGCCATGGATCTTCCAGCGCTTCTTCCGCGGTCAGGCGGCGCGCGCGGGCGGGGAGAAAGGCGAGGGCTGGGGGCTGGGCCTGGCCATCGTCAAGGCCATCATGGACATGCACGGCGGGCGCGTCAGCGTGCACAGCACTGAGGATGGCACCACCGCCTTCACCCTGTACTTCCCGCAGGCCGTGCCGAAGGGCGCATCCGATCATTAGGGTCTGTTGGCATTCACCGCACGAGATGCGTTGCGCCTTTCATCGGAGGGATGCAAGGCGCGAGGCTGCGGCCACAGTGGGCGCCTATATTATGATCATATCTGAACATATAAACTTATGGTTATTAGCATTATAAATATAATGTAATCATTTATTAAGAGCGGATCCAGGCTCTGCAGTGCCCCCATGCGATACTCGGCAGCTTCCAGTGCCCGGTCGCTTGAAATCCCCGCATGAACCTGCTGACCTTCCTCTACGCGCTGTGCCTGCTCATCATGACCAATGCGCGCGGGGCCCGGGTCGTGGTCAGTCTGTACGCGCTGGACCTGGGGGCGAGCCCGCTCACCGTCGGTCTGCTGGCGGCCTGCTTCTCGCTGATGCCGGTGCTGCTGGCCTGGCCGGTGGGGCGCTGGGCCGACCGGGCCGGCGCGCGCTGGCCCATGGTGGCCGGTGCCCTGGGCGGCACCCTGAGCATGCTGCTGCCGTTCTTCTTCAACACCCTGCCGGTGTTGTTCGCCGCTGCGCTGCTGAATGGCGCCGCCTTCATCGCCTTCAACGTGGCGCAGCAGAACACCGTGGGCAACATCAGTTCGCCCGAGGTGCGCACGCGCAATTTCGCCAACCTCACGCTGATGATCTCGCTGGGCAATCTGTTCGGCCCGCTGCTGGGGGGCTTTGCCATCGACCATGGCGGCCATGCCATGGCCTGCCTCTACCTCGCCCTGTGCAGCGCGGTGCCGGCCGTGGCGGTATTGTTTTTCGGCCGCGCATTGCCCCGCGGCAGCGGCAAGCCGGCCAGGGGCGGTGGCAAGCTGATGGAACTGGTGCGTGACCCGGCGCTGGTGAAGGTGCTGCTGATCGCCAGCCTGGTGATCGCCTCCACCGACATGTTCCACATCTACATGCCCATCTACACCCACGGCCTGGGCATGTCGGCCTCC
>CAIPGJ010000179.1 GCA_903864555.1 uncultured Pseudomonadota bacterium
CCCGGGAGCCGAAAATTCGTCCCAGCTCTTGCTGCGCAAGCCCTCGGTGGCATGCCCCTTCAGCGTGAGCAGTTCCAGCGCGAAGGGATTGACCCGCCCCACCGGCTGGCTGCCGGCACTGTAGGCACGGAAACGTCCATTACCCATGGCGTTGAGCAGGACCTCCGCGAGAACGCTGCGGGCGGAATTGCCCGTGCACAGGAATAGCAGGTTCCATGGCGCCTTCACCTCGCCCTGTGTGCTCATGGTTTCGTGCTACCAATTTCGCGCACCTGCTTCTGCAGCGCCATGCGGTCGAGCTTCTCCAGCGGCAGGGCAAGGAACACGCTGAGACGCCTTGCGATCTGGTGGTAGACCTGATGAAACTTGACGCGTATCTGCTCGTCCGTGCCCTCCACCGCGGCCGGGTCCTCAAAGCCCCAATGAGCGGTCATGGGCTGGCCAGGCCACATCGGACAGACTTCGCCGGCCGCGTTGTCGCACACGGTGATGACGAAATCCATGGCGGGCGCATCCGGGACGGCAAACTCGTCCCAGCTCTTGCTGCGCAGCCCGTCGACGGCATGGCCACCCTTGTGCAATTGCTCGATGGTGAAGGGATTCACCTTGCCGAGAGGATAGCTGCCGGCGCTGAAGGCCTTGAATCTGCCCTTGCCGAGGGTATTGAGCACCACTTCAGCCATCACACTGCGCGCAGAGTTGCCGGTACACAGGAACAATACGTTGTAAGTCCGCTCGTTCATAGCACCTCCACGGAAGGCGCGCAGCAGGCCGCGCTTGTGACGCTTGGGCCACAGCAGGCACCCGCAACGGCTTTGGCAGGCAAGGCTGCAGACAGCGGCACACAGCACGCCGCAGCAACCGGAGCGGTCGTTACGGCGTCACGCGTCTCAGCAGCCCTCTGCGAAAACACTTCGGCCGTACCCAGCGTGTGATAGGCCTCCCAGGCAATGCCCTGAGGGTCAGTCACCCAGTACTTGTCCGACTGGGCATAGCAACAGGTGCTGCCTTTGTCCTCGACCGGACGGCCGGCCTGCTGCAGTTGCGCCTGCAGGCCGGTCAGTTCCTCATCGGAGTCCACCTGCAGGCCCAGATGGTTGACGCCGGCGCGGTCGCCATGGGTGGAGATGGCGAAATTGAGGCGCGGATCCTCCAGCATCCATTTGGCGTAATCGGACTTCTCGACGGCCGGCGGCAGGCCGAACAGGGCCGAATAAAAACGGATGTTCTGCTGCAGGTCCTCTACGGCAACATGCACATGGAAACGTTTCATCGGGTTTTTCCTTTCGCAGTTTTTTGCAATGGGGCGTTTTTCTTCGCATCGGCGGCTTTGCCCGACCGAACGGACTTCTTCGCCAGGGTGATGGAACGACGCGAGGCAGGACCGGGCGCCGGCATACACGACTGGCTTGGGGCGGCCGGAACACAGCAGGCAGTGTTGCCACCGCAGCAGTTGTCGGTCAGGAAGGCCACCAGCGCATTCATCACAGCAAACTCGGCGCTGTAGATCAGCGATCGACCATCGCGACGGCAGGCCAGCAGGCCGGCGTGCTTGAGTTGCGCGAGGTGGAAAGACAGCGTTGCGGCCGGCAGCGCCATGCGGCCGGCGATGGCGCCGGCAGGCATGCCCGCCGGACCGGCTTCGACCAGCAGCCTGAAGATGTCGAGACGGGATTGCTGTGCCAACGCCTCCAGGGCAAGCACCGCATCACGGGTCTGCAGGGTGGATGTCGGCATGGCTGTCGTTTTCATATTTCCAATATTATGGAAATAATTGCAGGCCGTCAAATCCGGCAGGCGGCGGACTGTCATATTTCCTTAACCTGATAGCGTCATAGTCAGGGGCTTTGATGAGGATCAGACGATGCGACTGTCCCAACTTGCCCTGCTCGGCGCCCTGATGGCCACTCCTGCTATTGCTCCAGCCCAGACATTCAATTTCGTGGCCATGGGCGATGCGCCCTACCAGTTACCGGCCGGCATAGGCCAGTTCGAACGCCTGATCGAGCGGATCAACACCCAGCAACCGGCGTTCAGCGTGCACGTTGGC
>CAIPGJ010000180.1 GCA_903864555.1 uncultured Pseudomonadota bacterium
GCAACCCGGCCTGGCGCGCCAACTCCGCCAGGGACGGGGCAGAAAGCAGCGTGCCGCCGCAATCGGGCACATGGGGATTGGGGGGGATGAAATCGTTTCTGCCCGGGCCGCTCCAGATGGCCTCATCGAAGAGGGCCCAGGTCCCGAGCGGATCATCCTGGCGCGCGATGTTGTTGGCGATATAGACACCACCCCCGCCTTCATCGACGAAACGATGCGCATCCGCGTTGACCACGATGCCGGCCGCCGCCAGCGGATCGATTACCGGAACCGGCCACAGCGCATCATTGCTCATGGCTTCGCGGGCCAGCACGTGGCCATAGAAGCATTCCATGCCCTTGAGCCGGGCACCCGCTACACGCGCCATCATGAGCCCATCTCCGCTGCCAGTCCCCGCACCGCGCTGCTTCAGGCCCTCCGGCCGCGGGGAGATGAATTCCCTCACCAGGTCTGCATTCGCCTGAAAACCGCCATCAGCGATCACGGTGGCCGCCGCTTCGAAGACGGTCGTGCCGCTGGCAAGCTCCACCCGCACGCCGCGGCAAACACCCGCATGCATCACCAATTCACGCGCCCGCGCGCCCCGCATCAGCTGACCGCCCTGTTGCTCCAGCGCCTTTCCCAGAACACGCAGCAGCACATCACCGCCACGCCCCTTCCAGTCCAGCCCCGGACGCACCGGACGCGGCGGTGCCAGCACCCAGTTGTGGTAGGCAGCAGGACTGATTTTCATGAAGCGCGTGCCCATGCCCTGCAGCCAGCGCACGAAGCGGCGCCCATCCAGGGCGATGGCCTGTGCGACGAGCGGACTGGCCTCGCCTGAGGTGGCTGTCGCGATGGCGGCGCTCAACACTTCGGGCTCCCCCATGATGTCGTGCAGGCAGACGTGCAGCGTGCCGCCGGTATAGCGTGAGTTGCACAAATAGCTTTCGTCAGCGCCTTTTTCAAGCACGCATACGCGCAGGCCGGACTGCCCCGCCCGCACTGCAGCGGTCAATCCGGCAATGCCGCCGCCGATGACCAGCATGTCCCAGCGGGTTTGAAGGTTCACTGTTCCTCCCAGCCTGTTCCGCCCAGGACTTCATCGGTGTGCTCGCCCAGGCGCGGCGGGGCCCGCCGCACGCTAGCCGGTGTATCAGACAGTTGCAGCGGATTGGCCAGCAGCCTGAGCGTGCCCGCAGTGGCATGCTGAAGCTCGACCAGCATTTCTCGACGAACTTCCTCGTCTTCGAACACTTCATCGAAGGTACGCACCGGTGCGTACAGCACCCCGGCCTTGCCCAGCCTGTCGTTCCAGACTTCCAGCGGCGCCCCGGCGATGATGCCGCCGATGCGCTGGTCAAGAGCCTCGCGATTGGCCAGACGCGCTTCATTGGTCTTGAAGCGTGCATCGCTGGCCAGCGATGCGTCGCCCAGCGCCTGCACCAGCGCCTCCCAGAACTTGGGCTGATGCGCATAGATCAGCACCTGCCGCTGATCCGAGGAGGTGTAGGTATTGCAAGGCGCCAGCAGGTAATGGGCGTTGCCCAGTCGTGGCGGCATCTCGCCGGTGGCCATGTAGTAGGCCTCCCGCGGCAGCATGCCGAAGATCGTGGCATTGAGCATGGACAGGTCGACGCGCTGCCCTTTGCCGGTTCGCGCCCTTGCCTGCAGGGCGGTCAGTATGCCGACGACGGCGAGGATGGAGGCGAGGAAATCCGAATAGGGAAACCCGGTGCGCAATGGGCCGGACTCCGGCGTTCCGGTGAGTTGCATGATCCCGGACAGGGCCTGTATCACCTGATCCACGGCGGGACGATCGCGATTGCGGCTGTGGGGACCGAACCCGGTCACCGAGCAATAGATCAGGCGTGGATTGATCCTGGCCAGTGCCTCGTAGCCCAGACCAAGCTTCTCGGTGGTGCCGGGCCTGAAGCTCTCCACCAGCACATCGGCTGCTGCGGCAAGCTTGATGATGGCCTCACGATCTGCCGCAACCTTCAGGTCGGCCATGACACTGCGTTTGTTGCGATTGACGCTGAAGAAGATGTCGGCATCACCGGAGGAACCCAGGAA
Source organism: uncultured Pseudomonadota bacterium (assembly GCA_903864555.1). The sequence continues at coordinate 2,056 of CAIPGJ010000180.1, forward strand.
GGTTTCGCCGGTCTTGCGCAGCGCATCGCCTGTGGGTGGCTCCACCTTGATGACATCAGCCCCGAAGTCGCCCAGGATCATGGTGGATACCGGCCCCGCCACCAGCTGTGTCAGGTCGAGTACCCGCACGCCCGCCAACGCACCTTTCATGCCCGTCTGCTCCCGATTGCCATCATCACAGTATCGTCCCGGCGGCGCGCAAGGCGGGGATCTCCTCGGGCTCCAGCCAATCCGCCAGCGCCCGGTCAGCATTCGCGGACGTCACTTCCTGCGGCGGGGTGGGCTGCAGTGCGGGCGTACGGCTGAATCTCGGTGCCGGCGCCGGCTGCACCACGCCATCGACCTCGACGAAGGTGCCGCGCTCGCGCAGATGCGGATGGGCCGGCGCCTCCGCTCGCGACAGCACCGGGGCGAAGCAGCAATCCGCGCCTTCCAGCAGGACACACCACTGGGCACGCGTTTTTTGCCTGAAGCGCGCCGCCAGCAGTTCCCGGCCCCGAGCCCAGTTCTTCGGGTCCATGTGATCACCTATGGCAGCAGGGTTCAGTTCCATCCGGCGCAGCAGTTCAGCATAGAACTGATCCTCAACCGCGGCGATCGAGACATACTCACCGTCGGCGCACTGATAGACCTGGCAGAAGTGCGATCCGCCATCGATGCTGTTGGTACCGCGCGCATCGGTCCACAGGCCCGCCGCACGCATGCCCCAGAAATAGGTTTGCAGCGAAGCCACGCCATCGACAATGGCCGCATCCACCACCTGCCCCTTGCCTGAGGTGCGCGCCTCGATGATGCCTGCCAGCAGCCCCATCGCCAGATACAGGGCGCCGCCGCCAAAATCCCCAATCACGTTCAGCGGAATGCTGGGCGCCTGTCCCGCCGGGCCATGGGCATGCACCAGGCCGGTCAGCGACACGTAGTTGAGGTCATGCGCTGCGGCTTGGGCCAAAGGTCCGCTCTGCCCCCATCCGGTCATGCGGCCGTACACCAGCCGTGCATTGCGCGCC
>CAIPGJ010000181.1 GCA_903864555.1 uncultured Pseudomonadota bacterium
CGTCATGAAGTTCTGGCTGCAGATTTCCAAGGAAGAGCAGTACCGCCGCTTCAAGGAGCGCGAGAAGACCCGCCACAAGCAGTTCAAGATCACCGAGGAGGACTGGCGCAACCGCAAGAAGTGGGCGCAGTACCAGGTGGCGGCGGCCGAGATGATCGAGCGAACCAGCACTTCGCTGGCACCCTGGGTCCTGGTGCCCTCCAACGACAAGTACGTGGCCCGATTGAAGATCATCAAGTCGCTGTGCGACCGGATAGAGGCATTGCTGTAGTGGCGTGATCCCCGGCGGTGTAAACCCCCTTTGACAAGGGGCTAAACCACGTTGGAGCCTCGGCCGCTACCCCTCCAGTGCATTCAGCTCGGCATCGGCATGTCGCAGCCTCGCCGAGAGCACCCGTGCCAGACCTTCCATCATGCCCAGGCCCAGGCGTTTGTGGGACTCCACGAGTGCGTCGAAACGCTGCCGTGACAGCACATACAGATCGCAGTCGGTGAAGGCGACTGCTTCGGCCGAGCGCGGTTGCTGGTCGAGGAAGGCCATCTCGCCGAAGAAGGAGCCGCGGCCGAAGGTGGCCAGGTGGTGGCTGCGGTCGTCCGCCAATGGCAGCATGATGCGCACCGCGCCGCGCCGGATCAGGTAGATCTCGTCGCCGGTGTCGCCACGCGCGAAGATGCGCTCGCCGGCCTTGCAGGCGCGGGCTTCCATGCAGGCTTCCAGCGCCGCCAGCGTGTCCTGCTTGCGCCGGGCGAACAGGTCGATCTCGCGCAGTTCCAGCGGCTTTTCCCGGGCCTGCGCCATGTGCGCTTCCTCGATCAGCCGCTCTTCCACCCACTCCAGCGCGTCATCCAGTTCATCGAAGACGTGCGCATGGCTTTCCACGCCCGTGGACTTCGCCAGGCCGACCTCCTGGAAATACTGGTGCAGGTCGCGTCCGCTGGGCACGCGCTTGGGCACGTTGCTGAACAGCAGTTGCGCGCCGCGCTCGGCCAGACGGTCCTCGATCTGCTGCAGCAGGTGCACGGCGGTGACATCCACCGACTGCACGCGCCGGAAGTCGAGTATCAGGTGGCGGTGCGTTGCCAGTTCCGGCTCGAGCGCTGTGTAGAGCTGGTCAGTGGTGCCGAAGAACAGGCTGCCCTGCAGTTCGAAGACCACAGTCTGTTCGCCCTGCTTCTCCAGGATTTCCATTTCCTCGGTGGTGTGCACGCGCTTGGAGAACATGCGATTGCCATAGCCCTTGTGCGCCACCACCGCGCCGCCGACCTGCTCACGCACGAACAGGGCGATGGCCAGCAGGATGCCCGTGCCGGAGGCGGCGATCAGGCCGACCGTCAGCGCGACGATGACCACGGCTGCGATCACGGCGAAGTCCAGCATGGTCTGGCGTGACCTCAGGAAATGCAGGCTGTCGCGGTCGAGCATGCGCATGCCGATGACGATCAGGATGCCGGCCAGCGCACCGATGGGCACCCAGGCGAGCACCGGAGCGAGCAGCAGGAAGGCCAGCAGCGCCAGCGCCCCTTCGATGAGGCCGGACCAGCGGGTGCGTCCGCCGCTGGCGATATTGACCAGCGTGGCGCCCATGGTGCCCGCACCCGGCACGCCGCCGGTTGCTGCGGAGGCGAGATTGCCCAGGCCCTGGCCGATGAGGGTGCGGTTGGAGTCATGGCGCGAGCGGGTCATGGCATCCAGCACGACGCAGGTCTTCAGCGAGTCGATGGAGAGCAGCACTGCCAGCGTCATCGCCGGCACGGCCAGTTGGGCCAGCTGCGACCAGCCCAGGGTCTCCGCCGCCTTCCAGCGCATGGTCAGCGTATCCATGAAGCCCGGACCATCCCCGCCCATCGGGCCGATCACCAGCGGGTTGTTGCGCAACTGCAGCAGCGCCGGGTCGAGCAGCGAGAACGAGAAGTAGGCCAGCACGCCGGCCACCAGCGCCAGGATCGCGGCAGGGACTGCCTTGGTCAGGCGCGGGGCCAGCATCATCACGGCGATGGTGATGGCGCCCACCGCGGCCGCCTGCCAGGTCCACACCGAAGGCAGCGCCAGCGCTTCCTGCCAACTGGCCCCGGTGGGGGCGCCCAGCAGCTTGGGAATCTGGCTGAGGATGATGGTGAGGCCCACGCCGCTCAGATAGCCGCTCACCACGGGGTAGGGCATGTACTTGATCAGCCGGCCCAGGCCCACGGTGCCGAACAGGATCTGCAGGCCGCCGGCCAGCGCCGCGGTCACCAGCAGCATGAGCATGATCTCCGGGGCTTCCGCGCCGCGCTGCGACAGTTCCAGTGCCAGTGCCGAGAGCACTGCCGCGGCCGGTGCGCACGGTGCGCTGATCAGGCGCGGTGCCCCGCCCCAGGCCGAGGCCACCAGGCCCAGGGCCGTGGCACCCAGCATCCCGGCCAGCGCGCCCTGGGCGGCGAAGCCTTCGCCCAGGGCGGCGAAAGTCGCCACCCCGAAGGCGATGGCCGAGGGCAGGGCGACCAGCATGGCCGCCAGGCCGCCCCACAGGTCATTGGTCAGTTTGCCTGGTCCGGCAGAGGCCGGGCCGGGGGCTGGTGCAGGCGCTGGTGTGGTGAGCGCAGGCGTTGCTGCGGGTGTCTGGTCAGTGGCGGTCATGGTGTTCTTCCTTCCCGATGACCCTAACCCGCCGCGGGCCCGGGGTATTGATCCTGCTCAAAGGGCACGACAAAGACAGGACAAGGGCAGGTCTTCCCGGCGTTGTGGACGGCGTGCCGGCCAGAGGGGCGCCCGCCATTTCGGCCTGTCTGAAAATAGGCGCACAATTACGCCCTGCGGCGGCGACCCTGTGACGGTGATGTGGCGGCAACGGGGAAAGCGGCCCAGGACGAAGGACTCGAAGGACCAGAAGGACGCCTGCGGCCCGCGGTGGCAGCAGAACCACCCGCCCGGCGTCTCACCGACTATCAATGACCTAGGAGGGGCCATGTTTTTTCCTGATCCGGCAGATGCACAGAACATATTTGACCTGCGTGACATGGCCAAGCAGCGCCTGCCCAAGTGGCTGTTCGAATTCGTCGACCGCGGCACTGAAGACGAAGTGATCCTGCGCCACAACCGCGAGGTGTTCGACAACATCCGCCTGGTGCCGCGCATGCTGCGCGATGTGTCCAAGCGCAGCCCCAAGACCACCATCTTCGGCAAGCCGATCAACATGCCCATCGCCATCGCCCCCACCGGCGTGGCCGGGATGATGTGGTACAAGGGCGAGCTCGAGCTGGCCAAGGCCGCGCGCGATGCCGGCATTCCGTTCTCCCTGGCCACTGGCTCCATCACCAGCATGGAGCAGATCCGTGACGAGGTGGGCGGCACGCTGTGGATGCAGTTGTACATGTGGAAGGACCGCTCGCTCTCCCACCAGCTGGTCAAGCGCGCCGCCGCCGCCGGCTTCGAGGCGCTGCTGGTGACGGTGGACGGCACGGTGGCGGGCAACCGCGAGTACAACCGGCGCAACGGCTTTTCCGTGCCCTTCAGCTACAACCGCAAGAACACCCTGGATGTGCTCACCCACCCACGCTGGATGCTGGGCTGCCTGGGCCGCTACATCGCCAACGGTGGCATGCCGCAGCGGGAGAATTTCCCTGCCGAACTGCGCGGCCGCATTACCTCCGAATACGGCAATGGCGGCGAGACGCGCAATGACACGCTCAACTGGGAAGACCTGAAGGCCCTGCGCGACATGTGGCCGGGCAAGCTGCTGGTGAAGGGCATCCTGCATCCGGACGATGCCGAGATGTCCCTGGAGCAGGGCGCCGACGGCGTCATCGTGTCCAACCACGGCGGGCGCAATTTCGATTCGGCGCCCACGCCCATCGAGGTGCTGCCCTCCATCATCAAGGCGGTGGGCCACAAGACCACGGTGATCGTGGACAGCGGCTTTCGCCGCGGCACCGACATCGTCAAGGCCCTGGCCATGGGCGCGGACCTGGTGCTGGTCGGACGGGGCACGTTGTTTGGCACGGCCGCAGCCGGTTACGCGGGCGCCTCTCGCGCGCTGCAGCTGTACCGCGAGGAAATCACGCGCACCATGGGCCAGATCGGCTGCAACACCGTGGATGAAATCGATTCCAGCGTGCTGCTACGCCATGTCGACCCGGAACTCACCGGCCGTGCCGACCGGCCGGCAGTGCGGAAGGTGGCCTGAGGCCACACCGCCGGCCCGCGCCTGCAGGGCGGGTCTTCGCAGCGTGAACGCAAACCTGCGTTCGCTGCCGTAGCGGCAGGTCCGTCCCGCACGGCCCTGCTGACCCCGGACATCGAACTATCGAGCAAGAAGGAGTCAACGTGAGAATCTGTTCACCCGAGGCGCAGTTACAGCCCTCAAAAGTCACCGCGGTGGCACGGCCGAAGTCGCTGCAAGGCCTGCGCATCGGTTTTCTGGACAACACCAAGCCCCCGGCTGACCGCGTCATGGAGCACCTCGACCGCCGCCTGCGCGAGAGCTTCCCCGGTGTGCAGAGCCATTACGTCTCCAAGAATGCCGCCTCCATGCCGGCCACCCCGGCGATGCTGCAATCCCTGCAGGACAACTGCGACGTCGTCATCACCGGCTTCGGCGACTGAGGCTCCTGCACGTCGTGGAGTGTCCACGACGCCGTAGAGATGGAAAAGCGCGGCGTACCCGCCGTGCTGCTGATGACCACGCCGTTCACGGCGCTGGCGCGCAACCAGTCGCGCGTATTCGGCCTGCCCAACCTGCAGGCGGCCATCATGCCGCACCCGCTGGGCGGCCTGCCGGTGCCCAATGTGATCGCCAAGATCGATGCGGTCTACGAGGAACTCATCGCCAAGCTCACCTCGCCGCTGCCGGCCCCGCCGGTGGAAGAGGTCAAGGTGCGCAGCGAATGGGTGGATCTGGACATCAGCGACGAATGGGGCGCGCTGCAACAGGAATTCATGGCGCGCGGCTGGAGCGACGGCATGCTGGCCGCCCCGCCCACCGAGGCGCGTGTCAGCGCCATGGTGCAGGCCTCCGGTTACCCGGGCAGCCATGTGGTCGCCGTGATGGCGCCCAAGATGGGTGTGGCCACCATCGAATGCATCGCCGCCAATGCCGTGATGGCTGGTGCCAAGCCGCAGCACATGCCACTCATCATCGCCGCTGTGCAGGGCATGGTCGAGGAACAGTTCAACCTCTACGGCATCCAGGGCACCACGCATTGCGTCGCCCCGCTGATGCTGGTGAGCGGGCCGCTGGCCGAGACCCTGGGCATTCATTCGGGCAGCGGCCTGTTCGGCCCCGGCCCCTGGTCCAATGGCGTGGTGGGGCGCGCCATACGCCTCATCCTGCTCAATATCGGTGGCGCCAAGCCGGTGGAGATGGACAAGGCC
>CAIPGJ010000182.1 GCA_903864555.1 uncultured Pseudomonadota bacterium
ATGTGCTGCACCGCCTGGAACTTGCCGATGGGCCGGCCGAACTGCTGGCGTTCCTGGGCATAGCGCACGCTCTGCGTCAACGCAGACTGCGCCGCGCCGACGATGCTGATGGCGCGTCCCAATGCCATGTGCAGGCGCACCGCCTGGGCCTCGGCGTCATTGTCGTAAATGCGAAATGCCGTGGCGGCCGCGTGCTTGAAGCTGACCTGGTCGCGCGGCTCAAAGGCGATGTTCTGGCCTTCGACGATGTCGGATGCCGCGGACTGATCGAGCAGGGCCAGCCAGGCCTTGCCCCCCAGGCTGCCACCCACCACGAAGTGGCTCGCCTGCCGCGCCCAGGGCACGGCCTTGGCGGTGCCCGAGAGCAGCAGCTTGCCCGAGGACAGTTCGGCATCCAGCGGGCCGCGTTCATCCACCTGTATCGGGCTCACCGGGCCATCCATGTCGCAGGGCAGTCCGGCACGCGCCAGCAGGTGGGTGCCGATCAGGGTTTCCACCAGCGGCACCGGGGCGCGCCAGAATCCCAGCGCATGCATGAGCGGATAGGCATCCGGCCAGGACAGGCCGCCACCGCCCGACTCTTCCGGCACCAGGCTGCGGGTGAAGCCGGACTCCATCACCTGCTTCCACAATCCCTCCTGCGACACGCCTTTCTCTGCCGCCTCGAGAACCTTGCGATCAACCCGCTCGGAAAAAATGCGGTTGATGCTCTCGCCCACCAGTTCCCGCGTCTCGTTCATGTCGTTGATGTCATTCATCGTACCCCCAGCCCCCGTGCAATGATGCCGCGCAGGATTTCCCGGGTGCCGCCGCGCAGCGAAAAGGTCGGCGAGGTCTGGGTGAGGTAGGCCGCCACCTCGGCCAGCGTGGTGTCACGCGTGGCAATGTCCATGTCGAACAGTTCGTGCGCCACTTCGGGGATGCGCTGCTCCAGCGTATTGCCCAGCTCCTTCACCAGCGAGGCGGCGAGGCCAGCGCTTTCGCCTCGGGCCATCATGCCGGCGATGCCCAGGGACATCTGCCGGACGGTGGCGATGTCCGCCACCAGGCTGCCCATGAGTGCGGCGTGATGCGGATTGTCCGGATCGGCGGCATCCAGCATCTCCAGCAGCAGGAACAGGCTGGAGAGGTAACGGTCGGGGCCGGCGCGCTCAAAGCCCAGTTCGGTGGTCACCTGGGCCCAGCCCTGGCCTTCCTGGCCGAGCAGGTGCGTGTCCGGCACGAAGACGTTGTCGAAAATGATCTCGTTCCAGCGATGCTCGCCGGTGAGGATGTGCACCGGCCGCAGGGTCACCCCAGGCGCCTTGAGGTCGATGACGAACTGCGACAGGCCGGCCTGGCGCTTCTCGCCCTGGCCGGTGCGCACCAGCGCCACCACGTAATGCGACCACTGCGAGGCTGAGTTCCACACCTTGCGCCCATTGATGATCCAGCCGCCCTGGGTGCGCTCCCCCTTGGTGCGGATGGAGGCAAGGTCCGAGCCCGAATCCGGCTCGCTCAGTCCGACGCAGATGAACAGTTCACCACGCGCGATGCGCGGCAGGAAATCGCGCTTGATCTCCTCGGTGCCGTAATGCATCAGCACCGGACCGTATTGCCGGTCGGCGATCCAGTGCGCGCTCACCGGCGCGCTGGCGGCCAGCAATTCCTCGGTGACGACGTAACGC
>CAIPGJ010000183.1 GCA_903864555.1 uncultured Pseudomonadota bacterium
CCAGCGCCCTGAAATCCGAAATCGCGAGAACGGCGCACCATGGCACGAAAGGTTTCCAAGTCACCGAATCCCGCCACACTGTCCACGAAACCCAGTGGCAGGATCCCTGCTGCACTAGCCGCAATCACCATGTGCTGCTTGGGATACAGCAAGGTCTGACTGCTGGGCACCATGTCGCAGTCGAGTGAAAAATCCTCGCTGCCGATATTGCAGGCCACGATGCGCTGGCTCGCAGTGGTGATCTCCCTAATGCGGAAGAAGGCGTCTGCGGTTTCGATCATCGTGATGAACCTGGTGTGGCCTTCCCTCATGCCGCGGCGGACTTCCAGCTCGCCCACTAGATCATCGAGCAGTCGCAGGTGCGAGACGCCGCTGGCCTTGGTAACCGCAATTGCATCGACGTCGGGGCAGACTGCCGCTTCGATGTCGCGCACCGCCAGTGACAGCGGCTGGTTGATACGCACGACGACGTCCGCTCCGCCCCGGCGCACCCGTGCTGCATGTGATTGCACCAGCTTGCGCGCATGCGCCTTTTCGTAAGCCGGCACGCTGTCCTCTAGATCGAGCTGGATTACATCGGCGCCACGCGCATGGGCACGATCGACATATTTCTCGACGTTCGCTGGAACGTACAGCAGCGAACGCCAAACTGGAACCTCACGGGACATGGCCAATTTCCTCCAGGAAAAATGACGGCAAAACGAGGGCCGCACCAATTTGAGATGGCGAACGATCCGGTCCGTCGCAGACCCGGTTCCGGTTACGTGAAACCATTGCTTGCCTTCGAAAACTTTGCACGAAGCTGTCCTACCGAAGCTGTACTATTGACAGGACAAATTACATGGATATAGTACTAATTAAATAACTACTAGGAGCAATTTGAACATGGCCTCGTTTAACATGCGTCTTGAATTCTCGGCCGGGTGGGCAAATGCCCAGATTGCCGGAGTGATCGCAGCCTCGGTTCTGGGGCTGTTTGCACTGGCCCCGGCAACCGCCCAGCAGACACTCGTGGTCGCAGCCCCTCAGACCCCGACCGGTTTTGATGGCGACATCCCCAAGGTTGCTACCCGCCAGATGATCGTGCAGGCGAACGAAAGTTTGGTGCGTTTCAAGCGCGTAACCGGCGCCGACGGCCGGATCGCACTGGACCCGTCCAACATCGAGCCCAACCTGGCCGAAAGCTGGACCGTCTCACCTGACGGCAAGACTTACGTCTTCAAGCTGCGCCGTGGCGTCAAGAGCCCCTGGGGCAACGAGATGAAGGCCGACGACATCGTCTGGAGCCTGGAGCGTGCCTGGAGCATCAAGCGCACCTCGTTTTTCCTCTACAACCTGATCGGCGTCGACACCTTCAAGAAGAGCGGCGACTACGAGGTGACCATCAACCTCAGGAATCCGAGCAAGATCCTGCTCCCGATGCTGACGATGTATTTCCCGACACTTCACGACAAGACGCAGGTTCTGAAGAACGCCACCGCTGACGATCCGTTCGGCAACAAGTACATCGATCAGAACCTCGTTGGCTTCGGCGCCTATTCCATCGAGTCCCTCAAGCCGGGCGAGCAGGTCGTACTCAAGGCCAACCCGAACTATTTCCGCGGCAAGCCCTTCTACGACCGCGTGATTTACCGTGAGGTGCCCTCTCTGTCCAACCGTGTCGCACTGCTCAAGACTGGTCAGGCCCAGTGGCTGGAAGACACCCCGCTTAAGCAGATCAGCGACCTCAAGAAGGACCGCTCAGTGAAGGTCGAGTCCGTCACCGGCACCCAGCCTGCGACGATTCGAATGAACACCGGCATCAAACCATTCGACGACAAGCGCATCCGCGAGGCCGTAGTGCTGTCAACCGATTTCGAAGCCTTTAACGCCTCTGTTTTTGAAGGCTTGGGCATTCCGGTGACCTCCATGGTGCCGCCCACGGTGCCAGGGCATGCTGCGTCTTTCACGCGGCCCAAGCGGGACATCGCCCGCGCAAAGGCATTGCTCGCGGAGGCTGGTTATCCCAACGGCATCGACCTGCCCTACCTTTATGCTGGCACCTACTGGTGGATGGAGCCGGTTTCGATTCAGCTCAAGAGCCAGCTGGCTGAAGCCGGCATACGCCTCAATCTCACCCGGATCCCTGACCCGGAATTCGTGAACCGCGGCCTGATCCGTCTGCGCGACATGCCCATGTTCCCGGCAGGCGATGCGACCTTCGTGCTTGATCCGGTGTTCACCTCCTGGATCTTCGGGTTCTCGAAGGGAGTCGCAAATCGAAGCGCCTATAACAATGCAGGCGTCGACAAGGCCATCTCAGACGCGCTGCTGGAGACCGACGACACCAAGCGGTATGAGCTCGTCAAACGCGCCCAGAAAATGCATGCCGACGACAATGAATGGGTGATGCTGTACTACCCGGGCATGCACCAGGCCATGAACTCCTGCGTCAAGGGCTGGATTTGGTACCCGGACGACTGGCCCAGGTTCGCCGATCTGCGTTGCGAACGCTAGTTCGGCGATCAAGTAGGGCGGGCCCGGCCCGCCACAGATGTTTACATCCCGCCGGTGCCGGTATGCCCCGTTCCTTCGAGGCCCCACGCAGCAGCATGCGTAGGCCAGCCCTCTGGCCACCCTGACCATCCGAATGATTTCGACACTCTATCTGGTTCTACGCCGAGCGGTGCTGTCGCTGCCTATCCTGCTCGGCGTTCTGCTGTTCACGTTCATGCTGGTACGCGTGGGGAACAATGATCCTGTCGGCATGCTGGCTGGGCCTACGGCGGGGGCTAATGAAATCAACGCGATCCGGGCGGCTTACAAGCTTGACCAACCGGTACTGGCGCAGTTTGTTGAATATGTGAGGCTGGTGTTTCGGGGCGACTTCGGCACCTCTTGGCTGTCCGGCAAGCCGGTTCTCGATGAGCTGCTGCTGCGGCTGCCTGCCACCCTGGAGTTGGTCCTGCTCGGCAGTTTCGTGGGGGGGCTGGTAGGCGTTTGGGCCGGCATGCGGTCGGCTCTTCACGCCAATCGGCGCTTTGACCACTGGAGCCGGTTCCTGTCGCTGCTGGGGTTTGGCATGCCGACGATATTTCTGGGGTTGGCCCTTATTTTCGTCTTCTTCTTCTTGCTGGAATGGGCGCCACCACCAATGGGCAGGATCGACCTGATGATCAACTCGCCCAAGCTGGTCACAGGCAGTTACTTGGTGGATGCACTTATCGCAGGCGACAAAGCGGCTGCGCTTTCTGCGGCCGGGCGTCTGGTGCTGCCTTGTCTGGTGGTGGCTATCGTGTTTGCGGCCCCGCTGATCAAACAGACACGTGCCATCGCGCTCGATGTGATGGCCAGTGACTATGTGCGGTATGCGCGTGCGGCCGGCCTGCCGAAACCGATGGTACGCCGCATGGTCTGGCGCAATTCCAGTGTGCCGGTGCTGACCTACGGAGCCACTGAACTCACCGCGCTGTTTGGTGCCGCATCGGTGCTCGAATTGATTTTCTCTTGGGGGGGCGTCTCTCAGTTCGGCCTGACGGCCATCCTCAAGGGGGACTTTGCCGTCGTGCAGGGCTATGTGCTGCTGATGTCGGTGATCGCGATCGTAGTTTTTGCAATCACCGATCTGTTGATCGTCAAACTTGAACCGCGTGCCGCGGCAGGCGCCCGATGAACGCACCCTCCACCTTGGCCATGCACCAGTCTCCCGCTGCTGTAGGGCAACTACATCGGCGCATCTACTCCATTGCCCGTTCCACGCCAACAGGAACTGTGGGGCTTGCCATCATCAGCGTGTTCGCGCTGCTTGCGCTGCTTGCCCCCTGGATCACGCAGTTTGATCCGGTTAGGCCTTTCCCGAACTCGGTACTGACCGGCCCCGGCGCGCAATTCCTGCTGGGCACCGATGGCAACGGCATGGATGTCCTGTCCCGCACCATTTATGGTGCTCGTTATGCATTCGGCATTGCCGTTCCGGTACTGCTTTTCGGACTCGTCGTGGGCGTACCGATTGGCCTGTACGCTGGGTACCGTGGCGGCTGGGTCGATGAAATCACGCTGCGTGTCATGGACGCCATCCGCGTGTTCCCCTCCATCATCCTCGCGCTGGCCATCGTGTCGGCGACGGGGCAGTCCCTGGCCAACGTGGTGCTCGTGATCGGCATGCTCGATGTACCGGTATTTGCCCGTTTGGTCAGGGCTGAGGTGCTCGCTCTGCGCGCGGGGGGATTCGTGGAAGCTGCGGTCAATGCCGGCAATCCGACCTGGCGCATCCTGTTCGTGCATCTGCTGCCCAACTGCATCCGGGGCGCCATGGCCCAGATGCCCATCCGCATGGCATGGGCGGTACGGGTCTCGGCCACATTAGCCTTTATTGGTGTCGGTATTCAGGTGCCAACCCCGGAATGGGGCGCAATGATCCGCCAGGGTGCCGATTACATGATCAGTGGCGAGTGGTGGGTGTCCATCGTACCGGGAGTAGCGCTCGTCACGCTCATCATCGGCTTCTCCATGTTAGGCGACGGCCTCGAGGAGCTGCTCGACCCGCGGCGCCAGAAGGGCAGCCGGTGAGCGGCACACAGGCAAGCGGGGCTCCGCTGTTACGTGTGAGCGATCTGCATGTCCACTTTGTGGCCCATGACCGCTTCAACAACGAGCGCACTGCACGCGCCCTCAATGGTGTCAGCCTACAGATCCACCGTGGCCAGATCTTCGGCCTGGTCGGCGAGACTGGCGCGGGCAAGTCGCTCACGGCGCATGCGGTGATGCAGTTGCTGCGGGAGCCTGCACGCCTGGTCCGGGGCGCAATCCACTTTGAGGGCCAGGATCTCGCCCAGTTGACCGAAGACGACATGAACAGCCTGCGCGGAGACCGAATCGCGATGGTGGTGCAGTCGCCCAAGACCTCGCTCGACCCGCTCACTCGGGTGGGTGAGCAGATCGCCCGTATCCACCGGGTGCACCGCAAGGCGAGCGAGGCACAAGCCCGCGAGAAGGCCCTGCAGATGCTTCGGGCAGTCGGCATCCCGGACCCCGAGTCCCGGGCACAGGCCTGGCCGCATGAACTCTCTGGCGGCATGGCACAGCGTGTGCTGATTGCCATGGCCCTGGTCAATGATGCCCAACTCATCATTGCGGACGAACCCTCGACAGGGCTGGATGTGACCGTGCAGGCCCAGATTCTCGACCTGCTGAGGGTGACCGTGCGCACGCGTCAAATGGCCTCGTTGCTCATCACGCATGACCTTGGTGTCGTGGCTCAATACTGCGATCAGGTTGGCGTGATGTTTGCAGGCTCGCTGGTGGAGGCGGGGCCCGTGGCAGAAGTCTTCACGCGGCCGCGTCATCCTTATACACGGCATTTGCTCGACAGCTCCCCGGACCGCATCGTCCTTGGTAAGTCGCAAACCCGGGCCGGAACCGCCCCTGATCTCTACAACCTGCCACCGGGCTGTCCCTACCAGAACCGCTGCACACGGGTTCAGGATGTTTGCCGAGACCACTTGATGGACCTGCCCGAAGATACGCGCCATGGTGTACGCTGCCACTTTCCGGAGACCGCATGACCAAGGCGCCGGCACCCGCACTCGAGTTGCACGACATCGTCAAGCACTTTCCAGGCCCGCGCCGGGGCACTGTAGTGCATGCGGTCAACAATGTGTCGCTGACGGTCCAGGCCGGAGAAACCGTGGCGCTGGTCGGTGAGTCAGGTTCGGGCAAGACAACACTCGGGCGTCTTGCACTGCGACTCGAGCAGCCCAGTTCGGGCCGGATCATGCTTGCGGGGGAAGACATCACGACCCTCTCGCAACGACGCCTGCGCCTCCAGCGCCCGCATATGCAGATGGTTTTTCAGGACCCATGGGCCACCCTGAATCCGCGCATGCGCATCCGCACGATCCTAGAGGAACCGCTCAAACTGCATACCCGGGACAACGCCAGCCAACGCCTCGAACGGATTCACGCCATAGCGAACCAGGTCCGCCTGGGCGGTCAACTGCTGGAGCGCTTTCCTGCGCAGTTGTCTGGCGGGCAGCTGCAGCGCGTGGCACTGGCCCGGGCGCTCATGACCCATCCGAAACTCGTCGTGCTTGACGAACCCACCAGTTCACTCGACCTGTCGGTGCGCGCCGAGATCCTAGAGCTGCTTATTAGCCTGCGCGAACAAAGCCAGGTATCGCTCCTGTTCATCACGCATGACCTCGGTACGGTTCGACTGATCGCCAAACGCATTGTGGTCCTGTATCTGGGAGCCGTGGTCGAAAGCGGACCAACAGAAGAGATCTTCCAGTCGCCGGCCCACCCCTATACACGTGCCTTGTTCTCGGCCCAGTTGTCGACGGATGTCAGGCAGCGCCGCGAACGTCAAATCCTGCAGGGTGAGATCCCCAGCCCGGTCAATCTGCCGCCGGGTTGCACCTTTGCTGGCCGCTGCCCCATGGCACTGCCTGCCTGCCAAACCCGTTTGCCAGTGCTGCAAGCGCACCAGCACCGCGAGGTGGCCTGCCTTCGCCTGCCCGAAATCGTGGCGGCCAGGTCAGCTGGGTTGTATGTTGATGGTGTTGCAACCGGACAGGTAAAACGAAATGCATCGGAGACCCTGACGTGACGACAAACTCTGTGCAAACCGATGGGAGCACATCCGTCGGGCTGACCCAGCAGATCGCCGACTACGCATGCGATATCACCAACCGCCGCCCCACTGACGCGTCCCTCGCGGTCGTGCGCCTGGGTTTCACCGACGCTGCGGCCGTTACGCTGGCGGGCCTGTCGGAGGACGTGACCCGCATCACGCGGCGCCTGGTGCGTGCAGACCCCGGCTTGCCGAGGGCCCGACTTTGTTTCAGTGCCGAACGAGCCAGCCCGGGGAACGCGGCATTGCTGGGTGCCGTGGCGGCCCACGCCATCGACTGGGACGACTACGCCTATTCCAACCACCCCAGTGCGGTCCTCGTCCCGGTCATTCTGGCAGTGGCAGATGCACGTGGCGCCACCGGAATGCGCATGGCCCAAGCCTATATTGCCGGATACGAGGTGTGGGGTAACCTGATGCGCCGGGAGCCGGGACACCTACACAGCAAAGGCTGGCACCCGACAGCCGTACTTGGCCCGATCGCAGCTGCGGTTGCGGCGGCCGTGCTGATGCGGCTGGACCGCGATGCGACGCGACATGCGGTTGCACTGGGTGCCTCCTTCGCCGGAGGTGTCATGGCCAACTTTGGCACGATGGCCAAGCCACTGCATGCCGGCCGCGCCGCCCAATCGGGCATCCAGGCGGCCGGGATGGCTCTTGCGGGCATTCAAGCAGGTGCCACTGCCCTGGAAAGTCCATTGGGGCTTCTGAGGGCGCTGTCGCCCGAAGGTCGCGTCGATCTCGTGACTCCGTTGCCGGGGGTGGGTCAGCCCGGTCTGATAGAAACACTGGGGCTCAACATCAAGAAGTATCCG
>CAIPGJ010000184.1 GCA_903864555.1 uncultured Pseudomonadota bacterium
ACGAGGCAGCCGGCATCGATACCGAAATGCGCATGTTCGCGCAGAGCATCCTGGACAGCACCGGGGTGCGCTTCATCGTCGACCGCAAGGGCGGGGCGGGCGGCACCATCGGCACCACCTTCGTGGCCCGTTCCAGTCCGGACGGCTACACCATACTCGCGCAGAACAACGGCTTTGCCATCACGCCCTTTGTCTATCCCGACCTGCCCTACGACTATGTGAAGGACTTCGCGCCTGTCATCCTGCTCACCAAGCGGGCCTATCTGGTCGTGGTTCATCCCTCGGCCCCGTTCAAGACCGCCACGGAATACGTGGCCTATGCCAGGGCCCATCCGGAGGAACTTAACTTCGGCACCAGCGGCGTGGGTAGTTCCACCCATCTGCCGGGCGCGCTGCTGCACTACCTCACCAACACCAAGACGACCTTCGTGCACTACAAGAAATCCAGCGACCGGCTTACCGATGTCATGGCGGGCCGCGTGCATGCCGCGGTGGTGACCGTGGCCACGGGCATGCCGACGGTCAGGGCCGGGAAATTCCGCGCCATCGCCGTGACCACCGACAAGCGCGTGCCCTCGGTGCCGGACATTCCCACGCTGGCCGAGCAGGGCGTGAAGGGCTTCGAGTACACCAGCTGGACGGGCGTGCTGGCGCCAGGGCGCGTGCCCCAGCCGGTCATCACCAAACTGAACGCCATGTGGGTGGAGGCCACCCGTGATCCCGCGGTGATCAAAAAACTTGAGACCGACGCCACTATCATGATGGCCAGTTCTCCCGAGGAGTTCAGGACCTTCATCGCGGCGGAAGCGGTGCGCTACCGTCAGCTGATCAAGGAAGCAGGCATCAAGGTCGAGGTGGAGTAGACATTACGATTGCACGTGAAATTACGGACTTCGTAACGAACATGCCGAGATGCTCATCTCCAGCACCATTGCCAGCGCGTCACTGGGATCTACCCTGGGCTCCTCGAAGATCGTGCGCGCCGCCGTACACGCCCGATCTGCTGAAGAAGAACTTCATCGCCGACTACCCGCGCTGGGAAGGCGTCATCAAGAAGACTGCCATCAAGTCGGAGGACTGAGGCAGCTGCGCGGTTCGTGCGCATATCCGCCAAGTTGCGGGTTACTTTGCAGGAGCGCAGAATCCTCACATTGCAAGCCAAGCCCCGGAGGAGACTCATGAACAGCCGCATCCGCAGCGCCGTTCCCTACGCGGTTTCGTACGCCGTGTTCGCCATCGCCGGCACTCTGTTCGCCGGCGCTGCGCTGGCCCAGACCAAAAAGCCGCTGCTGCCCGATGGCTATCCGGCCCGGCCGGTGCGCCTGCTGGTGTCCACCACTGCCGGCGGCGGACTAGACATTGTCTGCCGGGCCTTGGCCATCAAGCTGGGCGAGCGCACCGGCGCCTCTTTCATCACTGACAACCAGGCCGGCGCCAATGGCGCCATCGCCGTCAACACCATCGCCGCCGCTGTCCCCGACGGTTACAACATCCTGTGCACCGGCGGCTCGATGATCATCAATGCCGTGTTCAAGCGGTTCGAGCGCGATGTCCGCGTCACGCTGACGCCGCTGGTGAGCCTGAGTTCCGCCTACTACTTCCTTATCTCGCCCAACCATATGCCGGGCAACCTCAAGGAATTTATCGCCCAGGTGAAGAAAAGCCCGGGCAAGTACAACTACGGCTCCGGCGGCGTGGGCTCGGTGATCCACCTGGGGCTGGAAATGTTTGAGGCAGGTGCAGGCCTGGACATGATCCACGTGCCTTACAAGGGCGTGACGCAAGTCAACATCGACCTCGCTGGCGGCCGCCTCGACGTGGCCCTGGTGTCGCTATCGGGCATACAGTCGGTGAGGGCCGGCAAAGCGCGGTTGCTCGCCACCAGCATGCCGCAGCGCCACCCCGATCACCCGAACCTGCCGGCGCTCGCCGAATTCATCCCCGGCTACGAAGTGGCCAACACCTACATGCTCTACGCACCCATCGCCACGCCTGCGCCCATCGTCACCGCGCTCAATCGCGAATCCATACAGGTGCTGGCCGGGCAGGACATGAAGGACAAGCTCGCCGCCGATGGCGCCATAAGCACGCCGCCCAGCACGCCCGATGAGCTCAAGAAGCTGATGGCGGCGG
>CAIPGJ010000185.1 GCA_903864555.1 uncultured Pseudomonadota bacterium
GGTGCGCTCCTAGAACACTTTCCGGACCAGACAGGCTTCTTCATAGGCCTCAATGTCTTTGAGCCGGTACAAGACCTTTCCCACGATCTTCAAGTACTGCGGGCCCTCGCCGACGGTGCGCCACCGCTGAAGGCGTGCGACTGAACACACCCAACGATCGGCGAGCATTGTTTCGGTCAGGAGTTCGCGGGCAGGTTCGGACGGGACCACTGGAACTGCGCATTTCACCGTTGGAACCAACAGTTTGGGCTCGAACTTGGGTTCGTTGGCTGCGGTTTTGGCGATGCCACTGGACATAGCGTCCAGCACGTCACCCATTTTTTCAGCCCGTGGGTTCGAGGATGATGTGTTGTTAGTAGCCATGGACTTGCTCCTTGATGCCTATATGCAGTGGTTTCATATAGGTTCATACCGGTTGGCTGCGCGTTTTTCTCAGCGGGGTGGGTTGGTGGTCATCCTGCTTTAATATCGAAGCTAATGCTGTGACCGAAAACCAAGGGGGCCAGGCAACTGTCACAAAGCTTCAACTTCCCTTGTCTAATTCTTCAGGGAGCCATACCGGCTCCTTCGTAAAGGAGACTTTCATGGCAGGTTTCAGGTCATTCACAACAGCGGTCACTGTTGCAACTGCAGTGTCGGCATTCATCGAGCCAGCAATGGCTGAGCAGAATTTTGGGATTGGTCTTTCGGGGAATTCACCCGTAGCAGTTGTCGTGAAGGTTCCGACACCCTGGTATGCCCCGAAATTTTTCGTAACGAGCAAGATGCGCGACACCATCCCTCAGTACCAGGCGATTGCAGGACTGAACTTCAAGGCCTTCTCCTTTGCCAAAGCCGACAGGCACTACGGTGGGGTCTACCTCTGGAAGGATCTTGACGCTGCTCGAGCCTGGTTCACACCCCAGTGGTTCGAGCGGGTTAAACAGGAGCGCGGGGTAGCGGCCAATGTGCGGGCCGTCGAGGTGGTGCTGGCCCTGGACAACACGCCCGGTGGCACGCCGGCAAACGCCAACAGTTCCGCTGTTGCCACGATGGTCGAGATCCCTACACCGGCGGGCGTCAGCAAAGAGCTGATAGCTCAAGGCTTTGCTGCAGCCGTGCCCGGTTTTCAGAAGGTGCCCGGCCTTCTGCGCAAGTACTTCATCACAACCGCCGACGGGAAATTCGGTGGCATCTACATTTGGAAAGATGAAGCTAGTGCCAACGCCTGGTTCACGCCGGCTTGGCGCGACCGCGTGCTGAAGGAATATGGTCAGCCCGCGAGTTTGGAGTGGTTCGATACACCCATCCTGCTGCCCGGCCAGGATGCGGGCGGGGCATGGGTGAAGGGAGTAAATCCATCATGAGGATCTGCGAACCTGATCCTGTGACGCTGCGCGATGCGCTGGCGGGCAGCCTGGAGGCTGTGGACTCGTTGATCACGGCGATCCAGCCTGGCATCTACAAGCTGGCCGTGCATGTGCTGGGCCACCGCGACGACGCGGCTGATGCCACGCAGGAAATCCTCCTGAAAGTCGTCACGCACCTGTCTGGGTTTCGTGCTGAGTCGGCCTTTGCGACCTGGGTATGGCGCGTGGCATACAACCACTTGATGACGGCTCGAACGCGCAAGGCTGAGTCACCGGAGGTCTCGCTCGATGGAATCGCCGAACATCTCGGACAGGGTCTGGAGTTCGCCGCAAGACTGGCTCACGACAGAGGCGAGCCCGGCCCTTTGAGCCCGCAAGACAAGCTCGAGGCGCGACAAGTCGCCCTGGCCTGTACGCAGTCGATGCTGATGGCACTAGACCGGGAACAGCGTCTGGCCTATGTGATCGACACCGTCTTTGACCTTGACTCGCGCGAGGCTGCGGCGGTGATAGGAATCTCCCCCGAGGCCTACCGTCAGAGACTGTCACGTGGGCGTTCGCGGCTGGATGCGTTCATTAGTAAGGCTTGCGGTCTGGCCAACACCGAGGCGGCTTGCCGCTGCGAACGGCAACTGCCAGCTGTTCGTCACTTAGCAAAGGTGCGCGAACCCGACAGCGGCGCTGTGGTGGCCCTGAACAAGCCGGAGTTGGACGAAGCCGAGCGGCACTTCGCCGCGTTCACACGCTTGACCAATGCGGCAGCGATTCTGCGCGCGCATCCAGACTACCGGGCGCCGGAGGCGCAGCGCGCCGCCATACTGACCGTGCTCAAACAGGAAGGTTTCATGCAGCCCGGCCAACTCCAATGACTGCGCATAGCATTGACGGCGATCCCGTCGTAATTCGAACCACCGATGGCACCGATCTTCAAGGTGTGTTGTACTCAGCAAATGAGCACTGCGGTCGAGCGGTGCTGGTCTCTGGCGGCCTGGGCATCCCCCAGCGCTTCTACGCCCCTTTTGCCTCCTGGCTGGCACTACGCGGTCATCGGGTGCTGACCTTTGATCTGCGCGGCATGGGCGCCTCGCGCAGGCCTGAACACCGACGATCGCTTCGCGGTCTGGATGCCGACATGCTGACCTGGGCTCGCCAGGACTTCCCCGCTGCGGTTCAGGCCTTGTCGGACCAGGCCGGTGTCGAGTCGATTGCGCTGATCGGACACAGCCTGGGCGTCCACCACGCTGCCATGACCGATGCCGACACCCAGACTCGCATCGATACGGTGGTGTCTGTGGCAGCAGGGGCGGGGTACTGGCGGGACTGGGCTGCTCCATCGCGCCGCCTTGCGCCCCTGATGCTTCACCTGGCTGCCCCACTGCTCACGCCCTTGCTCGGCTACTTTCCTGGCAA
>CAIPGJ010000186.1 GCA_903864555.1 uncultured Pseudomonadota bacterium
GAATACTGGTCGCGACTGTCCTGATCCATGCCGCCGCCGGCATGGCGGCTGGCCTGATATCTCAGGTAGAGCGAGTAATGCTCCGTCCTGAAGCGCAATCCCGCCATGACGGGGACAAGATTCTCATGGTGCCGCCAGGCACGCAGCTGGCTCCGGCTGGGGATGAAGTCTGCGACAGGCACCCTCACCGGAATGCAAGCCTGGCAGTGATCGCAGTAGGGGCGGTAGGTGAAGATTCCGGAGCGGCGAAAGCCGACTTTGACCAGTTCGCTGTACAGCTCGTTACCGATCAGATGGCTCGGAGTGGCCACCTGTGAGCGCGCCATTTCCCCGGGCAGGTAACTGCACGGATATGGCGCGGTCACATAAAACTGCAGTACCGATTGGGGCAGGTCATTGAGTTTCGACATCGGGACGTGGTCCTGGCTGGTGCACCCGGGAATGCTTTGTCCAGAGCTCCGGAATCAGGGGGTAGTCTACCAACTCTTCAAGAATGACGGAAAACTGCCGGCGGGGAATTTCTCGTGCACCCAGAGAGGCAAGGTGGGAAGTATGCATCTGGCAGTCAATCATGCGGAAGTCTTTGTCCTTCAGCAGTGCACATAGCCCCATGAGAGCCAGCTTTGAGGCGTCGGTTGTGCGGGAAAACATCGATTCCCCGAAAAAAACCTTGCCTAACGCCACACCGTACAGCCCCCCTGCAAGCTCACCATTCATCCATGTTTCCACCGAGTGTGCATGTCCCATCTTGTGCAGGGATTCGTAGGCATCACGCATGGCCTGGCCAATCCAGGTTCCCGACCGCTCCTTGCGGGGGGCTGCGCAAGCATCCATCACGTCGCAGAATGCGGTGTCAAATCGTATCGAATATGCGAGGTTGCGTGCGGATTTTCGCAGCGATCTCGACGTCCTGAGTTCGGCCGGGAACAGCACCATGCGGGGATCAGGACTCCACCAGAGGATCGGGTCGGGCTCCGAATACCATGGAAATATTCCCCTTCGATAAGCGGCCAGCAGGCGTGCCGGATGCAGGTCGCCGCCTGCGGCAAGCAATCCGTTGGGTGACCGCAACGCCGACTCGACAGGCGGGAATTCATTCGCTTCAGAAAGCCAGGGAATCATGTTCAAGAATCCTAGATAGGTGAATCGAGATCGCCGATCCAGCGCGTGCGCCGCAGTCCGTATGCATGTGGGTCATTTGCCGGTCATGCTCGCCACCTCTATCATGGGCGACTTGTCATTCGCCGGGAACAGGCGATCTTTCAATAAATTGGGAGGATGGATGGAAAATCTGAAAACAGGGGCCGACACTTTGTTCCTCCTGCTCGGCGCGGTGATGGTGTTGGCAATGCACTCGGGTTTCGCATTTCTTGAGCTGGGTACCGTTCGGTCAAAAAACCAGGTCAATGCACTGGTGAAGATTCTCACTGATTTTTCCATCTCGACGCTGGCGTACTTCTTCGTCGGTTATTACATCGCATATGGTTCAGGGTTTCTGGTCGGGGCCGAAGCATTGACCCAACGAAACGGGTATGAGCTGGTGAAGTTCTTCTTTCTCCTCACATTTGCGGCCGCGGTTCCTGCCATTGTTTCCGGGGGGATTGCCGAGCGGGCTCGTTTCTGGCCGCAATTGGTGGCGTCGTTCTGCATCGTTGCAGTGGTTTACCCTTTATTTGAAGGCATAGCCTGGAATCAGCAGTTTGGTGTGCAGGGGTGGCTGAAAAGCACATTTGGAGAAGAGTTTCATGATTTTGCCGGATCCGTGGTGGTTCATGCCGTGGGCGGATGGATAGGCCTGGCCGCAGTCTTGCTACTGGGAGCGCGTTCCGGGAGGTATGCAAAGGACGGAAAGCCGATGACCGCACATCCTCCCTCCAGCATTCCCTTTCTGGCCTTGGGTGCCTGGATACTGGCAGTGGGCTGGTTTGGCTTCAATGTCATGTCTGCACAGACACTGGACAAGATCAGTGGGCTGGTAGCGGTGAACTCCCTGATGGCCATGGCAGGCGGCACTCTCGCGGCGCTGGTGGCTGGCAGGAACGACCCGGGATTTGTGCACAACGGTCCTCTGGCGGGTCTGGTTGCGGTGTGTGCAGGCTCTGATGTCATGCATCCGATAGGGGCACTTTTCGTCGGTGGCGGTGCAGGACTGATCTTTGTATTCCTGTTTACGCTGACCCAGAATCGCTGGCGCATTGATGATGTGCTCGGGGTGTGGCCGTTGCACGGTCTTTGCGGGGCTTGGGGCGGTGTGGCTGCGGGGATCTTCGGCTCCAAGGCGCTGGGCGGGCTGGGAGGCGTATCACTCCTTTCGCAGCTAGCAGGGACACTGCTCGGGATAGTGGTGGGTTTTGCCGGCGGGTTGATTATTTACGGGACGTTGAAGATCCTCTTCGGTCTGCGTATGGATGCCGAACAGGAGTTCAATGGGGCAGACCTTTCCGTTCACCGGATCACCGCAACACCGGAGCGATGACTGCTGGTGAATCCCCCTTCAGCCTTGCTTTGCAGTTGGCCGGGCTGGGGGATGGACATCACCGGTATGTACTTTGAAACCGCCTTGGGCTTTATCCGAGAAATAGTGCTTCAGCGTCGCCACTATGGTCCGGAATGCCAGTTGGTCCCAGGGAATGCTGTCTTCCGTGAACAGGGCCACCTCCAGGCTTTCCATGCCGGGGCAGAAATCCAGGTCGAGCAGGCGCGCGCGGTAGAAGATGTGCACCTGATTGACGTGAGGGACGGACAACATCGTGTACAGTCCGGTCAATTCAATTCTGGCATTGGCTTCTTCAAGGGTTTCGCGGATTGCCGCCTCACCGGTTGATTCACCGAGTTCCATGAAGCCGGCAGGCAAGGTCCAGAATCCGTGGCGTGGCTCGATGGCGCGTCTGCACAAGAGAATCTTGTCTTCCCATTCGGGAATGGCACCAACCACCATCAATGGGTTCTTGTAATGTATCGTGCCGCAACCGTCGCAGACGTGACGCAGCTTGTCGTCCCCGCTGGGTATGCGGTTGACGATTTTGTTGCCACAATTGGAACAGAAATTCATGGTTGAGCGGGCGTCCGGAGTGCTCATGATATCTCAAGGTCCGGTTTCACATGGCCAAGATCCGGCCGACAGTAAGCGATCTTCGCTGTTTTTCGATTGAAGCCGGAATGATGCGAGTGACTGAAATCCGTCCTGCGATGGTGAGCCTGACCTTGGCCGGGTTGGGTATTACCGTGCCGTTTCTCATTCCGTACCATGGCTATCCGCTCCTGACCTTCTATGGAGAGTGGGCTGCAATTTTCCTCGGTTTGCTGGCTTTGGGGCCCATGCTACTGATTCCACCCGAAAAACTGCCCCGGCTGCCCTGGATTTCGCTGGCACTGATCGGATTCTGTGTACTGCTTTACCTGCAGATTGGGTTGGGGACTGTTGCATATCCCCAGCGCAACATTACCGGTGTCATGTACGCCATGTGGGCGGCGCTACTGGCCTGGCTTGGTGTGTGGTTGCGAGACTCATTCGGGCTTGAAAGGGCCATGCTGGTTCTTGCCGGATTCCTGGTGGCAGGTTCATGGCTGTTGGCGATAACCGGCTTCATGCAGTACTTCTCGATTCAGACCGCCTGGGTGCGGTTGATCGAGCCGGCGCCTCAGGTTGGGATGTATGGGGTTTTGGCGCAGCGCAATCTTTTTGCCAATTACGTGGCTTGCGGCTTGCTGGCGACGGGCTGGATTTTCTCGCGTCGCCATATCGGGATGCTCACGGCTGCGTTGGTAGGATTGGTCCTTGCGGTGGCGCTCGCATTCTCCGGCGCGCGCAGTGCCTGGGTCTATGTCGGGTTGATGGCCGGATTTTTTCTGTGGAATTGCCGGGCAAGATCGGGTGCTCGTGATATTCGCGGACTGATCTTTGC
>CAIPGJ010000187.1 GCA_903864555.1 uncultured Pseudomonadota bacterium
CATCAACCGCAGCTATCGCCGCACCGGCACGCTGTGGGACAGCCGCTACAAGTCGTCTCTGGTACAGGAGGATGCCTACCTGCTCGCCTGCCAGCGTTACATCGAGCTCAATCCGGTGCGCGCGCGCATGGTGAGCGACCCGGCGCAGCATCGCTGGTCGAGCTATCGCGCCAACGCGCTGGGTCACGCCGAGGCGCGGGTGTCGCCGCTGCCGGTCTACCGGGCGCTGGGCGCCAGCGACGAGGCACGCAGGGCGGCCTATCGCAGATTGTTCGACGGGCACATCGATCAGCCCGCCATCACCGATATCCGCCTGGCGCTCAGCCAGAATCAGCCGCTGGGCAGCGCGGAGTTCTACGCAAGGATCGAGCAGCTCACGGGGTTGCGGCGGCAGGCGCGGTTGCGGGGGCGGCCGCGGGCGGATGGCGTGACGGTTCCAGCATGACTTGAATGAGCCTGGCCCCTTTTCACTCCGTGCGCAGGTCCAGACTGGTGTCCTTGACCAGTTTTTCCACGCGGCCGATGAAGCTGATGATGGCCTTCTGGAAATCCTCAGGTGCGGTGCGCACGATGGTGGAACCATCGGAGGTCAGCTGTTTCTGCACCTCGGGGACGGCAGTGACCTCGTTCAGACCCCTGTTCAGTGCGGCAACGACAGGCCGGGGCATGCCGGCCGGCCCGACGATGCCGAAGAAGGATACATACTCGAATCCGGGGGACAACTCGGCAAAGGCCGGCGTATCCGGCATCGTGGGCATGCGCTTGGGCGAAGTGACGGCCATCAGCTTGAGCTGGCCCTTCTTGACATAGGGTATGGCCGAGGTGGGCGAGCCAAACAGCATGTGCACACGCCCGGCCAGCAGGTCCAGATAGGCCGGTCCGGTGCCCTTGTAGGGGATGTGCACGATGAAAAGCTTGAACTCGTGCTTCATGTACTCGGTGGCCAGATGCGCGCTCGCCCCCACGCCCGAGGAGGCGTAGTTGAGCTTGCCCGGATTGCTCCTCACATAGCTCATGAAATCATTGAGGTTGCCGGCCGGCACCGAGGGATGGACCAACAGCGTGAGTGGGGCCTCGGTGAACTGGGCGATGGGCTCGATCACCTTGAGCAGGTTGGGAGGCATCCTGACCACCACACCGGCATTCACATAGGTGGCGCCGGACACCACCATGATGGTGTAGGCATCCGGTGTCGTCTTGGACAGATCCGACAGGGCGATGACACTGCCCATGTTCGAAGCGCGATTCTCGACCAGGAAGGAGTGATCCCATCGGTTGCCCAGGTTCTGCGTCATCAGGCGCGCCACGATGTCGGTGCCGCCGCCGGGCGATGCCCCCACGATGACCTTGACCGGCTTGTTCGGGTAGTTGCCGGGCAGCCCTGTCGGCTTTTGCGCTACGGCCGCAACCGGCAGCAGCGCCAACGACAGGGCCAGGGTCCAGCCGTGCAATCCGCAATGGTTCATTACCTTCCTCCTCGCAATCAAACGGCTCTGGCGGGCGGGACAGGTCAACTCAGGTTAGCCATAGGCAGCCTGTCCTCTGGTATGTGAGCAAGAAAGCCTCACAGCGCTTGCAGGCGTGCTTCACGTCCCGTGGCTGCACCATGTTACAGAATAAAAGGGGCCAGGCTCATTTATCACCCTTGCTCAGTCTCGACTAGCCACCGCTCCCTCGGTAATCGCCCGTAGATCCTTATATGGCGTGGCGTTTCGGGCACATGACTTGAATGAGCCTGGCCCCTTTTTGCCGATGGTGCTACTCTAGTAACACCAATTTTCAAGAGGACTTCTGCCATGTCCACCACCTCGCTGAAACTGTCCGATGCACTCAAGCAACGAGCCGTTGCAGCGGCCGAGAAGAAGGGCGTTTCGCCGCATGCATTCATGGTCGATGCGATCGAGCAGGCGGCAGCCATGGCAGAACGGCGTGCCGCTTTCGTGAACGATGCGCTGGCGGCCCGGGAACAGGCGCTGAAGACAGGCAAGGGTTACGACACCCGCGAGGTTCACGCTTACCTGCGGCAACGCATCGCTGGCAAGAAGTCCCCCAAGCCGAAGGCGCGCTCTTGGCAAGGCTGAGTTATTCGGCTCAGGCCCTGGCCGACCTGGAGCGACTCGCTGACTTCCTGATCGAAACCGATCGTCTGCTGGCGGAGGAGGCGATCGGATTGATTGAAGAGGCGGTAGATCTGCTCGTTCGCCATCCTTTGATTGGTCGCCCCGTGGAACCCCCGTTGCGGGAATTGGTGATTTCCCGTGGTTGCACCGGGTACGTGGCACTCTACAGTTTCGAGG
>CAIPGJ010000188.1 GCA_903864555.1 uncultured Pseudomonadota bacterium
CGGCGAGGAAGGCGCGGCATTCGGCCACCGCGATGGCGGTGGCCTGCTCGTGAGGATAGCCATACACGCCGCAGCTGATCGCGGGAAAGGCGATGCTCACCAATTCATGCGCGCGGGCGAGGGCCAGGCTCTGACGGTAGCAGGAGGCCAGCAGGGCCGGTTCATGGCGTGTGCCGCCCTGCCATATGGGTCCCACGGTGTGGATGACATGTTTCGAGGGCAGTCGATAAGCCCGGGTGATGCGTGCCTCGCCGGTAGGGCAACCGCCCAGCGTGCGGCATTCCGCCAGCAGTTGCGGTCCGGCAGCGCGGTGGATGGCGCCATCGACGCCGCCGCCACCCAGCAGGCGCTCATTGGCCGCATTGACGATGGCATCCAGGGCCAGGATGGTGATGTCTGCGCGCTGCGCCGAGAGGCCTGGAATCATGCAGTATAAATGATCATAATTATGCTACTGACGTAATGATAAAAAGAACAACCATTCGAAAATGATATTAATGGCCCGGTCCGTGGTGATGACTGCCATGGGCCGGATGGCCGGCTGTGTGGGCTGCGTGACCGGCCTGCGGGGCGCCGTGCAGCGCCGCGTGCTGCAGGTGCGCATGCGGGGAGCGCGTCAGCAGCGATCCCAGCAGCATGCCGGCCATGGAGAAGGCCAGGCCCACCAGTTGCGGCGGCCAGATGGTGTCGCTGCCCCACAGCTCCATGGCGCCCCAGGAACTGAGCCCCATGACGATGGCCATCACGGCACCGGCAGTGTTGGCACGCTTCCAGAAGATGCCGAAGGCCAGCGGCACGAAGGCCCCGACCAGGGTCACCTTGTAGGCGTTCTGCACCATTTCGTACATGGTGCTGCGCGAGTTGAGCGCAAACAGCAGCGCGGCCAGCGTGAAGGAGATCAGCACCGAGCGCAGCAGGATGAGGAACTGACGGTCGCTCATGTGCGGAATGAAGGGTTTGATCACGTTCTCGGTGCACATGGCGGTGGGCGCCAGCAACGCGCCGCTGGCAGTGGACAGGATGGCCGACAGCAGCGCGCCGAAGAACATCACCTGGGCCCACATCGGGGTCTGGTCGAGGATCATCTGCGGCAGGATGCGCTGCACCTCGCGGCCGTCTTCGGAGGCAAACAGTGCCGACATCTCCGGGTTGATCATCAGCGCCGAGTAGGCGATGAACATGGGAACGAAGGCCATGCAGAAGTAGAGCAGTGCGCCCAGCAGCGAACCGCGTATGGCGGTCTTCTCGTCCTTGGCCGAGGTGACGCGCTGGAATACGTCCTGCTGGGGGATGGAGCCGATGGCCAGCGTCATCCAGGCGGCAATGAAGGCCAGCCACTCCTTGCTGCCCCCGGTAGGCCAGAACTGGAACTTGCCGGCTTCGCTGGCCGCAGCGATCACCTTGCCGGCGCCGCCGGCCATGTCGCCGACCAGCCAGGCGATGGCCCACAGGCCGATCACGATCATCACCGACTGGAACAGGTCGGTCAGGGCCACCGACCACATGCCACCCCAGAGGGTGTAGCCGGCCACCACCACGGCGCCCAGCACGATGCCCTGGTTGATCGAGATGGCGCCCTGTGACAGCACCGAGAAGGTGAGTCCCAGCGCCGTCATCTGCGCCGAGGTCCAGCCCAGGTAGGACACCGTGATGATCAGGCCGGACATCACCTCCACCGACTTGTTGTAGCGCTTGCGGTAGTAGTCGCCGATGGTGAGCAGGTCCAGGCGATAAAAGGTCTTGGCAAAGAATATCGCCACGAACAGCAGGCAGAAACTGGCGCCGAAGGGATCGGCGACGATGCCGCCCAGGCCGTCCTTGGCGAAGGTGGCCGACACCGACAGCACCGTTTCGGCGCCGAACCAGGTGGCGAACACCGTGGCCACATTGATGTAGAGCGGCAGGCTGCGCCCGGCCAACAGGTAATCCTTGGAATTGTGCACCCGGCGCGCCGCCCACAGGCCGATGCCGATGGATACAAGAAGGTAGAACAGGACGAAGGAGACGAGCATGGCAGACCCTGATCAAGTGCCGTGGCGGCGTTGCGTGATGTGGGACGATAGGGAAACCGGAGCAGGAATTATAGGCGAGCACCTGCGGAAAATCCCTGTATTGCCGGGTCTGTCAGCGGCCGGAAATCTACGCGATGGGCTGGCACCGGCGCGGTGCTGGCCTTGCTCAGTAGAGGAAGAAGCCGGTGGCCTGCAGCGCCAGCGTGATCGCCATCAGCAGGGCGATGCCGGCCAGCCAGCGATTGCGACGGCGTGACTCGGCAGTCAGCCGGATCAGGGTCTTTTCGATCTCGCCCAGGCGGTCCTGGGCCAGTTGCTGGTGCAACAGGCGCGGCAGTTGCGGCAGCATGCCGGCCCAGCCCGGCAGTTCGCGTTTCAGATTCGCATAGACGGCACGCCAGCCCACCTGCTCGTTCATCCAGCGTTCCAGGTAGGGCTTGGCCGTCTTCCACAGGTCAAGGTCCGGGTCGAGGTCGCGCCCCAGGCCTTCGATGTTGAGCAGGGTCTTCTGCAGCATCACCAGTTGCGGCTGGATTTCCACGCCGAAGCGGCGCGAGGTCTGGAACAGGCGCAGCAGCACGTGGCCGAACTGGATCTCGCGCAGGGGCCGGTCGAAGATCGGCTCGCACACGGCGCGGATGGCGTTCTCCAGTTCGTCCACCCGGGTGTTGGGGGGCACCCAGCCGGACTCCAGGTGGACTTCGGCCACGCGCTTGTAGTCACGGTTGAAGAAGGCGAGGAAATTGCGTGCCAGGTATTTCTTGTCGATCTCGGTGAGCGTGCCCATGATGCCGAATTCGAGCGCGATGTAGCGCCCTTTTTCCGCACCCTCCACCTGCACCAGGATGTTCCCGGGGTGCATGTCGGCATGGAAGAAACC
>CAIPGJ010000189.1 GCA_903864555.1 uncultured Pseudomonadota bacterium
CCTGGGCGGCGGCGCGGTGCCTCTGAAGATACTGGACACCCGCATCAAGATGCGGCCCTGCGCCGGCGAAACCATTTCCTCGGTGCTGGCGGCGGAGATGCTGCATGGCAAGCTGGGGGACCTCGGCACCGTGCGCAGCGTCGAGGTGGAACTCTACAAGCGCGCCCTGGAGCGCGCTGCCACCGGCGAGCACCACTGGAGCCCGAAGGGGCGCGACGCGGCGGCCAATGCCATTCCCTACCTCATCGCCACGGCGCTGCGCGAAGGCGGCATCCGGCTGGATTCCTTCGACGAGGCGCATCTGAACCATGCCGAAACCCGGGCGCTGATGCAGAAGATCACCTTTGTCGAGAACGCCGAGTTCACCAGGACCTATCCGCATGACCATCGCACCCGCATCGTCGTGACCCTGGCCGATGGCCGGCAGGTGACGGGCGAATCCGGTGGCGGGGACGATGACCTGTCCTCGCCCAAGACGCAGGCGCAGATCGGCGAGAAGTTCCTTTCGCTCACCGGGGACTTCCTCGGCCGTGAGCGGGCAACGGGTTTGCTGGAACGGCTGTGGGACCTGGACAAGATGGCCGACGTGGCGGACATTCCGCCCGCGCTGGCGGCCTGAAGCGGCATTCATCGAATCACCAACAATACCAATGGGAGCAGGGCCATGAGCAATCCACCCGTGAAGAAATCCACCCGACTGAAGGCCTTGTACCAGCGCAAGGGCGTGCCGCTCATCTGCATCAGCGCGCCCACGCCCTTCGGCGCCAAGCTGCTGGAGATGTCCGGCTTCGAATACACCTATGCCGCGGGCGGCGTCACCGGCTCCTCCATGCTGGGCATGCCGGACAACGGCACCATCGGCCTCACCGAGTTCGTCTACATGGCCAAGCAGATCAACGATGCGGTGACCATACCGGTGGCCTGTGACGTGGACACCTGTTTCGGCGGGATATTCCACGTCGAGCGCGCGACCACCGAGCTGATCCGCAATGGCATGGCCGGCATGCGCATCGAGGACCAGCCCTTCATCGGCAAGCGTTTCGGCGGCATGGTGGGCAAGGAAGTCATCCCGATCAAGGAAGCGGTGGCCAAGTACCGCGTGGCGATCGACATCCGCAATACGCTGGACCCGGACTTCCAGATCATCGCCCGCTGCGAGGCGCTCACCGCTTCCAATTCGAACGGCATGAGCGAGACCATCGAGCGCCTGCAGGCCTACAAGGAGGCCGGCGCCGATGTGCTGCACGTGGAAGGACCGCGCACCATCGAGGAGATCCAGACCATACGGGCCGCGGTGCAGGGCCCGCTGACGGCGAATTTTTACAACCTCGCCGAAGACATGACGCCTGAGCGGGCCGTGGAACTGGGCCTGGCCGAGTCACGCTACCCGGGCTTGCTGGCCAATGCCATGCACGCCGCCGGCATGGACATGCTGCAACGCTTCCAGAAGCAGGGTTATTCGGGCGTGAAGGATTTCTACAAGCTCTTCCCCGACGCCCTCAACTACAAGGCCATCGACCGCAGCGGCTCCAATCATGTGCGGGAGATGGAAGAGAAGTATCTGCCGCCGGAGATGCTGAAGAAATACGAAGTCAATCCCGAGGGCGCCGGCATCCTGACCGGGGGCAGCGGCAAGCAGACCTGACACACGGCGGCAGTGGTGGGGCGGTGGCTACCGGTGCGGCATTTCTGATGTCAATGCATGATCATATTCATTGTTTTTACCCAATGCATACCATGCATATTACGGTGATTTGATCATAATCACTGCAGATGTCGCAGGCTCGTGGCTGCCCCCCTTTGACAAGGTTCTTCGTCAATTTCCGGGGATGGCATTGGCAGCAAGCCTGGCAGGCCTGGCGGTGTAAACCCCCTTGTCAAAGGGGGCCGACTCGGCGAAGCCGAGCGGGGGGATTTTGACCGGCCAGGCGGGTCTCATGGCCCTTTGCCGACATTGCATGAACCCTGCGCACGGCGGTTGCCTTGCAGCGGGGACGCACCGGAGGACACTCAGGGCCCGCATCTGGTCATGACGGGTGAACGATAAAGGCAGCGGGAGAAAATCCCCCCGCTCGTTCGCGGCGCTCACGAGTCGGCCCCCATTGACAACTAATCGTTACCCCCATCTTTTTAA
>CAIPGJ010000190.1 GCA_903864555.1 uncultured Pseudomonadota bacterium
CAAAATCCCCCCGCGCGGCTGCGCCGCGTCGGCCCCCTTTGACAAGGGGGTTTACACCGGCGCCGGACAATAATGATCACTTTCGCGTGCTACCGCCCGCGATCATTACCGCCACAACAGGATTGTGATCAGGCCGCGAGGGCCTGGAGGACCGCCGGTTTGGCCTTCTGTTCGCGCGCCAGCATCCAGGCGTAGGCATTCACGCCGTCCTCGGGATGCAGTTCGGCGATAGTCATGCAGCCCGGATGCTTGGGGTTGTAGGGCATGCACACACCGGGATAGCAGGCGAGGGTTTCGCCATGCTTGAACTGCTGGTGCAGATGCACATGGCCCAGCGCGAGGTAGTCGAAGCACGAAGCGGCGATTTCCTCACCGCTGATGATGGAGGAGCGGCCCGGCTCGGCCAGCGGCGAGTACAGACCGTGGGCCATGCCGATATGCCACATGTCATGGGTGCGCTCGGGGAAGTTTTCCATGGGCTTGTTGCCCGGATGGTGGGAGATCATGCAGCGCCCCCACACCGTGGCATGCACCTCGGGAATCTCGACCTTGGCGCCATCGATTTCCTTCAGCAGCGTGACATGCCGGCCGGCCTTGCGGAAATCCATGCGCTCGAGGATGGGGCGCTCTTCCCAGCAGTCGTGGTTGCCGACGATGATGACCGTGGGCACGCTGACGCGCGCCAGCTGCTCGTAGACGAACTCGACCACATCGTCATGGATGCGGTTGTGGTCGAACAGGTCGCCGGCGATGAGGAAGAGTTCGGATTCGCTTTCCAGCACCGCATCGACCACCCGGGTGAAGGCCCGGCGCACCGGCATGCCTTCCTCGCCATTGCAGAGGTGGACATCGGAAGTGTGGGCAATCTTCAGCGGACGAATCATCGTTCTGGTGTCTCGGTATGCTGGCTGGAGGCTGCGAGCGGAAAGCTGCTGCAGGACTGTGTTTTTATCACAATTTACCCCGACAAAACCGGGGCTTGGCCCGATCGGCCCATTTTTTAGTGCAATGCGAAATCCCTATCCATGACAAGGTTTTTCTCCCGACACAGGCTTCAGTCGCCCAGGTTGTCGGTCGCCTGGGTTATCTTGTGGGCCGTCCACACTTTGCCCGGTGAATACTGCAATGACGACCGTCCCGACGAATGCAACGCAAGTCCGCGAGCACCTCGCACGCCTGCCGAGCGGCCCCATGCTCTGCCTCGACACCGGCGGCAACGGCACGCCGGTGGTCTTCCTGCATGCAGCCTCGGGCAACAGCCACACCTGGGCGTACCAGATCCCCGCCATCACTGGCGCAGGCTATCGATTCATCGCGCTGGACTATCGCGGGGTCGGCATCCCTTCCGGCGCCGGTGATGCAAGCGGGCGCATCGCCGAAGTGGTGGCGCAGCTGCAACTGACGAAGTTCCACCTGCTCGGCACGGCCGCAGGCGGCGGCGCAGCCCTGCAATATACCCTCGCCCATGCGGCCAGCGTGCGCAGCCTGGTCATCGCCAACAGCATCGGCAATGTGCAGGACCCGGACTACCTGGCCATGGGCAAGCGCCTGCGCCCGCCGGCCTTCGATGCGCTGCCGGTGGAACTGCGCGAACTCGGCCCCTCCTACCGCGCCGAAAACCCCGAAGGCGTGGCGCGCTGGCTGGCGCTGTCGCATGGCGAGCCGGCGGCTGTTGCCGAGAAGGCCCAGCCGCTGCCGCCGCTGAAACCGGAAAACGCCGTGACCTGGGCCCGACTGGAAGCGCTGGACATCCCCGCGCTGCTCCTCACCGGCGATGCCGACCTGTACACGCCGCCCTCGGTGTTGCGCCTGTTCGCCCGGCACATGCGCCAGGCGCAGACTGCGGTCATCGCCGAGACCGGCCACTCCTCCTACTGGGAAAGCCCCGAGGTTTTCAATCGCGTGTTGCTGGAATTCCTCGCGCGGCATTGAGCAGACAGCCGGCTAGTACACTTCCTGCTTCGAAAAGCAAAGGGGAGTCACCATGGCTTGGCGCATCTGGCATCAAAGCTTCACGGTCCTGGGGGACCTGCCTGACTATCGCGAGGCGCTGCGCGAGCGCATCCAGGCCGTGGTGCGGCCCGACACCCAGGTGGTGCTGCACGGACAGATCCCCGGCACCTATCGCACCGACTATCCGGTGGGCGACCTGAAGTACCGCTTCCTCTACTGGATGCACGGCCTGCAGTGGGTGGCCGCGGCACGCGAGGCCGAGCGCCAGGGCTTCGATGCCATGGTGATGGCCAATATTCCTTCGCCCATGATTGCCGAAATCCGCACGCTGGTGGACATCCCGGTGGTCGCCTACGGTGAAGCCGCCTTCCATGTCTCGGGCCTGTACGGGCGCAAGGTCGGCATGCTGTTCTTCGCCGTGGAGCGGCGCGACTTCTGGCCCGAGCGCCTGCGCGAATGGGGCGTGTCCGAGCGCTTTGCCGGTATCGAGCAGGCCGGCGTGACGTTCCATGACGTGGCCGCCGCCCTCAAGGACGAAGAGAAGCGCAAGACCGTGGTGGCCGCCATCGTGAAGCAGGGCGAGAAGCTGGTCGCCGAAACCGGCGCCGATGTCATCGTGCCCGGAGAGATGCCGCTCAACCTGCTGCTGGCCATGGCCGGGGTGAACTACATCGCCGGGGCCACCGTGATCGACGGCATCAGCTTGAGCTTCAAGATGGCCGAAACCATGATCGAGCTGAAGCAGTTCTCCGGCATGGGCCCCAGCCGCCGCGGCTACCACCACGACAAGCCCGATCCCCAGCGGGTCGACCAGGTCATGTCCTTCTACGGGCTGGACGGTCTGGGCGGGCGCATCATCGAGGACTGAGTACCGCAGTCCTTGGTCACAGCACGCGCGGCAGCTCGCCCCTGAGCAGGCGTTGCTTGAGCACCGCGCGCTGCACCTTGTTGGTGGCCGTCATGGGGAACTCCGTGGCCGAATAGATGGCGCGCGGCATCTTGTAGCCGGCCAGCCGCTCGCGCAGGCGCGCGAGGATGCCATGCCAGTCATGCGCCTCGGCGCCGATCACCACCGCGGCCGCCACTTCATCCAGGCGCGGGTCCGGCACCCCCAGCACGCAGATCTGCTGGATGCCGGTGAAGTCGCGCATCACCTGCTCCACTTCATCGGGCGCCAGGTTCTCGCCACCAACGCGGATGATCTCCTTCAGCCGCGCCACATAGACCAGTTCATGGTCTTCGGTGAGACGGCCGATGTCGCCCGAACGCAGCCAGCCATCGGCGGTGAAGGCCTCGGCATTGGCTTCAGGGCGATTGAAATAGCCGCGGGTGATGGTGGCCCCGCGCATCTGGATCTCACCGGCCACGCCGGCGGGAAGTGCGAGGCCGGTCAGCGTGTCGGCTATGCGCAGTTCATTGCCCGGCTGCGGGCGGCCATTGCCCGAGGCGCGCTTCTCCAGCGGGTCGTCGGAAAACCACATGGTGAACTGGCCGGCGGTTTCGGTCATGCCGTAGATGTTCGAGATGCCCGCGATGCCCAGCTCGTCGTGCAGCTGGGTGAGGTATTCCCGCGTGCCCAGGGCATGTGCCACGCGCAGTGTGGCGAGCTTAGGCCGCGCGCGATCCGCACCCAGCGCCATCACGTCGCGCAGCAGGCAGGCATGCGAGACCTCGCAGCGGAACTGCTCGACCAGGTCGAGGTAACGCAAGGGATCCCACACCGACATGGAATTGAGCGTGCAGCCGGCCGAGAGGCACACGCTGATGGCGTGCATGCTGCCGCTGCAGTGGAAGAAGGGACCGGCGCTGATGAAATTGCTCGAAGGCAGCAAACCCTGGCAGCGCGCCACATAGGCAGCGGTGCGCAGGTAGGCATCATCGCTGATCATCACACCCTTGGGCGTGGCGGTGGTGCCCGAGGTGTACTGGATGCACAGCAGTGCATCACCGGCTGCAGGCGCATCGAACTTGCCCGGCAGCGCCTGCACCGGCCAATCGCCGGCGGCCTGGTCATCGGAGGCCCCGTACACCAGCATGCCCGCCGGATGCTGCGGCAGGCCGGACAGCGCTTCCTCCAGGTAATGCCGGCCGCGGTAGTGCGGCGTGGTGATGAGGGCGCGCACCTCGGCATCCAGCAGGATCACCGCCAGTTCCGCCGGGGTGAGGCGCGTATTGACCGGCACCGACACCGCGCCCAGGGCATTGAGCGCGAGGAAGCTCACCACCCAGGCATGACAGTTGTGCATCCACAACGCGACGCGGTCACCGGCACGCACCTGCCGGCCCAGCACTGCTGCAGTTTCGGCCACGCGCCGCTCGAGTTCGGTGTAGGTGATGCCCGCGCCATCGATACGCACCGCGGTCCTGCCGCCGAAATGCGTGGCGTTGTAGTGCAGCAGGTCGACCAGCCTTGCCGTGCCGGGGGCTGCCCCGGACATGCTGGCCATGGCAGGCATGGCGCTAGTCGTCCGCCGGCAGTTGCAGGGCCTCGTAGCCGGGCTTCTTCACGAAGGGATAGGGCACCGGACGGCCACCCTTCAAGGGCATCACGCCCATGGCGGTGCCGGCGGTGGAGACTTCATCCTTCTGGTTGAGCAGCAGGATGCGCACGGTGACGAATCCCAGGCCATCCAGTTCCTGCTTCTCCACCACTTCCGCAGTGGCACGCAGGGAGTCGCCCGCCACATCCATCCTCTTGTAGCGGAACTTCATCTTCCACAGCCAGCTGTCCACGCCCAGACCGTCCTTCACCAACTGCACCAGCACATGCTGCTTCCAGGAGCCGTTGATCAGCACATCGGGCAGCTTGTCGTGCTCGACGGCGAACTTCTGGTCGTAGTGGATGCGGTGCCAGTTCTCCACGGCGGCTGACCAGCGCATGATGTGCGAAGTGCTGATGCGGCCCTTGTCCAGCGGCTGCAGGCGGTGGCCGGGTTGCAGTTCCTCGAATGTCACGGTGGCCATGCCTATCTCCAGATCAGCGTCTGCAGGTTGACGAGCAGCAGCTCGCCTTCCCTGGTGCGGTATTCGGTCTCGATGGTCACCAGCAGCATCGAGCCGCTCTTGCCCTTTTTCAGCTGCAGGTTGGCGTAACGCGGCGTGGCCACCGCGACTTCGCCCAGCGCCAGGCAGCGATGGAACTCGATCTCGTTGCCGCCATTGAGCAGGCGCTTGAAGGGCATGTCGATCTTCGGCAGCGAGGCATAGGCGCCGTCGCTGGAATCAGTGCCGTCATGCTCCGGATTGGCCTGCACGGTGTTGAGCCGATCAGGACTGCCCGCCGGTGAACGAAAGGCGTGCACCGGATAGAGCGGCGTGGCGATGAGCTTGCCGTAGCGCGTGCCCGCCGCATGCGCATCATCGAAGTAGAGCTTGTCCTGGTCCATGATGGCTTGGGCGAAGCGCCGCAGCGAGTCGCGCTCCAGCGGCAGGTGGGCCACTTTCGAAGGGCCCTTCTGGCCGATGTAGGGATCGAAATCGGATTGCTGCGGCTCGCGCCCGGTCCAGTCGATGGCTGCCATGTTCGTTCCTATACCCTTGCCACGCTGCCCGAGGGCACGATGCCTGCCTCGCGCGCCTTGCGACGGTAGCTGTCCAGGTGGCCGCCGCGCATCACCTTGCCCGGCAGCGGATGGCCGACGATCTTCTCGGCCTCGCGCGCCACCTCGATCAGTTTCTCCAGGTCGACGCCGGTCTCGATGCCCAGCTCATTGCACAGGTGCACCAGGTCCTCGCTGGGGATGTTGCCCGGCGCATCCTTGAAGCCGGCATAGGGGCAGCCGCCCAAGCCCGCCACGGCCGCATCGAAATCATCCACGCCCATGTGCAGCGCCGCCATCACATTGGCCAGGCCCAGGCCACGCGTGTCATGCATGTGCAGATTGATCTTCTGCTCGGGCCACTTGTCCTGCACGCGGCCCACCAGGTGCTGGATGGACACCGGGTTGGCCC
Source organism: uncultured Pseudomonadota bacterium (assembly GCA_903864555.1). The sequence continues at coordinate 5,905 of CAIPGJ010000190.1, forward strand.
AGCCCATGGTGTCGGCCAGCTGGATCAGCTCAATGTCGACCCCGCCATCCTTCGCGATGCGCATCATCTGGTCGATCATGCGCACCACGTGGTCCGGGTCGATGTTGCCTTCGTAGTTGCAGCCGAAGGCGGCCATCACGCAGATCTGCGGGGTGGGCACCTTGAGCGCCTGCAGCGCCTCGATGCGGCGCTCGGTCTCGGCGTAGGTTTCCTCGATGGTGCGGTTGGTGTTCTTCTTCGAGAAGGTTTCGCTGGCGGTGATGCTCAAGCTGCCGAAGACATCGAGCTTGCCGGTGGCCACGGCACGCGCCATGCCTTCCTTGTTGAGGTAGATGCAGGTGTAGAGCGTGTCAGGACGGCGCTTGAAGCCGGCGGCCACCTGCTCGGCATCGGCCATCTGCGGCACCCACTTGGGGCTCACGAAGGAGGTGCACTCGATCTCGGGAAAATTGCACTCGGAGAGCAGATCGATGAGGCGGATCTTCTCCGAGGTCGGGATGGGGGCCTTCTCGATCTGCATGCCCTCGCGCGGGCCCAGTTCGTGGATGGCGATCTTCTTGGGAAATGTCATGCCGGCTGCTCCTCAGCTGCGTGCTTGCTGCGTATTGTGTGTGTGGTCTCGGTGTGGCGCCTGGCGGCCGGTGCGACCTGCCGCGGCCGAGGCTGTCTGGCCGGCGCGCTGGCGCCGGCCGGTCTGCTTACTCCACCGGCACCTTGGCGGTGCGGATGGCCTTGCCCCAGTACTCGAACTCGCTGTCGATGTAGGCGCGGAACTGCTGCGGCGTGGCGGTACCCGCCTCCAGACCGTTCTTGGCCAGGGTGGCGCGCATCTGCGGCTCCTCGACCATGGCGGTGATCTCGCGGTTGAGCACGCTGACGATGTCGGCGGGCACCCCGGCCGGGCCGACGAAGCCCTGCCAGGAGGCGCCGCTCAGCGACTGGCCCTGTTCGGTGAAGGTGGCCACATCCGGCGCCGCCGGACTGCGCTTGGCGGTGGTCACCCCTATCATGCGCACCTGCCCGGCCTTGTGGTTGCCTCCGACCAGCGACAGCGGAATGGTCATCAGCTGGATCTGCCCGGCCACGACGCCGGTGAGGGCCGGACCCGCGCCCTGGAAGGGCACATGCAGGATGTCGAGGTTGTTCTCGGCCTTGAACATCTCGGTGCGCACATGGGCGGCAGTGCCCACGCCCCAGGAACCGTAGGCCAGCTTGCCCGGATTGGCTCTCGCATGCGCAATCATCTGGGCGATGGTGGTCACCGGCAGCGAGGGATGCACGATGAAGGCGCTGGGCAGGTAGCCGACCAGGGCGATGGGGGTGAAGTCCTTGCGCGCGTCGTAGCGCAGGCTCTTCGACAGATGCGGCTGGATGACGTGGTTATTGGCCGTGAAGGTCATGGTATAGCCGTCGGGAGCCGACTTCGCCGTGAACTCGGTGCCGATCACGCCGCCCGCGCCAGGCTTGTTCTCCACGATCACCGGCTGCTTGAGACGCTCGCCCAGGCGCTGCGACAACAGCCGCGCCACGACGTCAGTCAGGCCGCCCGGGGGGAATGAAACGATGACCTTGACCGGCTTCACCGGATAATCCGCCGCCAGGGCGGAAGCGCCTGCCAATGCCATGACGGGTGCCATGGCCGCAATCAGGGTGCGTGCCAGTGTGTTCATGATGTCCCCTCGTTGTCGTTGATGGTTTGTTCTGGATGCATGACCCGGGCTGCCGGGGCGCTGGCACGGTCTCGAAGCCGTATTCCAGGAAGCGGTCGATCATAGTGGCCGCCTCCATTCGCGTCAAACCTGCCCGACGTGACTGGACGCTGCAACCTTGAGCATCCGTGCGGCCGCGCTTCAACCGCCCGCGTCGTTCAACACCCAGTCGTATTCCAGAAACCTGATCGGCAACCGGCCCGAGCGGATGGCCTGACGGTCTTCATCGCGATCGGCCAGCAGAGGGGCGTGCTGACCGAAAAACTGCTGCAGCGAGTGGATGCCGCGCTGACCACCTGAGAAGTCGCCTCCGTACCACTCGAAGATCTGCGACACCTCCAGCGCGCCCGGCACGTGGCGGTTGCGGCGGCGGTCGGAGAGGAAGCGCGCGGTTTGCTCGTCAAGCTGGCGATCGAGGTTGGCCGCGGTGTAGGCCTCCTCGCGCAGGGCCGGGCAGCCGATGGCGGCGCAGTTCACCGCAAAGTGGATGCGCGGGTCATCGAAGGCGCCGGGCGCGCGTATGGTTTCATGCTCGATGCCATCCAGGTGCTGGGGCGCACCGAACAGGGTGAAGAAGCGGTCCTTCCACGGATTGCCGAACACCCGGCCGAAGTCGCGCATGGATTTCAGGTCCGGGTAGCGGCTCAGCACTTTCTCGACGGTGAAGGCGTTGTAGGCATTGATGAGGAAAGCCAGGCGCTGCGGCCGGGACCACTGCTGATACTCCGCGCGTGACACCGCCGACACGCCGGCCAGGTACTGCTGCAGCACCGCCCGCTCGGCGGCGAACCCGCGATAACGCACAAGCGTGGCACGGCCGCCATCCTGGACCACGACATGCCGCGTGAGCAGCGCATGCCAGGCGGCATGGCCGTGGTCGAACGCATCCCGCTCCCGGAGCGGCTGGGCCTGCGCAGGCAATACCAGCCAGGACAGCCATAGTGCCAGCACCAGCCTGCGCAGCAACGAAGCATGCAAGCTCATCGCCCTGAGTCTTCGCCACGGGCGTCCGTGTCAGCGCCAAAGGCCTTGCGCCGGTCCCGCAGCAGCG
>CAIPGJ010000191.1 GCA_903864555.1 uncultured Pseudomonadota bacterium
CAGTCCAGGATGGAGTTCGCGGGCCTTGTGGCTGCCGTCGGATACTCCAGGCTTGGAATCGGCTGAATGCGATCTGGATCATGACCACATTCGGCGGCAATCAGCCGGGCAAACCCATGCCAGGACGTATGGCCTGATGTGCTGAGATGGAAGGTGCCCTCCTGTTTGGCGTCTTGCCGGAGAACGTCGCGGGTGAGATTCGCAATGGTGGCAGTGGAAGTCGGGGCGCCGATCTGGTCATTCACAACCTTGAGCAAAGGACGTTCCCGCAGCAGCCTTAGCATGGTGAGCAGAAAATTGCTCCCCCGAACCCCATAGACCCAGCTGGTCCGGAAGATCAGATGCCGGCAACCGGAGGCGCGGATGGCATCTTCGCCATCGAGTTTTGTTCTGCCGTACACATTGAGTGGGTCGGGAGCATCTGATTCCAGGTAACTTCCCGATTTCTTGCCGTCGAAAACGTAGTCGGTGGAGTAATGCACAAGCAATGCACCAAGCTTACCGGCCTCTTCGGCAAGTATCATGGGGCCAATGCAGTTGACCCGGTGCGCAAGCTCGGGCTCGGCTTCGGCCTTGTCTACAGCCGTGTACGCAGCGGCATTGACGATGACATTGGGGCGATGTGACGCAATGAAACCCCGCATGCCTGCAGGATCATCCAGGTTCATCGCTTGCCTGTCGGTGAGGATGACCTTTCCCAATGAGCTGAGGACGGTACCCAGTTCACTCCCTAGCTGTCCTGATTGCCCTGTCACCAGAATGTTCAATCGAATACCTCGGCGTCAGCCAGTGCCAAGCCCTGCTGGTCCTTGGCCGATAGGATGGGGTGGGACAGCAACGGCCACTGGATGCCTATGGTGGCATCGTTCCAGATGATGGATCGCTCGTGTTCCGGGGCGTAAAAATCCGTGGTCTTGTATAGAACTTCGGCAAACTCGCTGATGACACAAAATCCGTGGGCAAATCCGACCGGGACCCAGAGCGAGTTATGCGCCTCGGCCGTAAGCATGACCCCCGCCCATTTCCCGAAGTGTGGGGAGTTCCTGCGAATGTCCACGGCCACATCAAAAATGGTCCCTGAGAGAACGCGAACCAGTTTTCCTTGCGGCTGCCCGATCTGATAATGCAAGCCGCGCAGCACCCCTTGGGCTGATCTTGAGTGATTGTCCTGAACAAAGTCGGCTTCAATGCCGGCCTCACTGAAGGCTCGCTGATTCCAGCTTTCGAAAAAAAAGCCTCTTGCATCGCCAAACACCCTGGGCTCGACAAGCAGTACTTCGGGCAACGTGGTGGACGTAAGCTTCATCTTTAGAGACCTGTTTCAGTAAGCAGTGAAAGCAGGTAATTCCCATATCCGCTGTTGCGCAGGGGCGTCGCAAGCGATTCCAGTTGTTGGGAGCTGATCCAGCCGGCCCGCCAGGCAATTTCCTCGGGGCAGCAGATCTTGAGTCCCTGGCGCCGTTCTATGGTCTGGATGAATTGTCCGGCTTCCAGAAGCGTGTCATGGGTTCCGGTATCCAGCCATGCCATGCCGCGACCGAGTGAAACGACATCCAGCCTGTTGTTGGCGAGGTAGCTTCGGTTGACATCGGTTATCTCCAGTTCGCCCCGCGGCGATGGTTTCAACGATTTTGCAATGGAGACCACGTCGTTGTCATAGAAATACAATCCCGTAACCGCGAATCTGGACTTGGGCACGACGGGCTTTTCTTCCAGACTGATGGCCACGCCATTCCTGTCGTATTCGACCACGCCATATCGTTGCGGGTCAGTCACCGGATAGGCAAAGACGGTGGCGCCGACTTGCTTTGATGCAGCATGTTGCATTGCCCGTGCCAGTTCGTGGCCATAAAAAATATTGTCTCCAAGGACCAGTGCGCAGGGTGATCTGCCAATAAACTGCTCCCCGATGATAAACGCTTGCGCAAGACCCTCCGGCTGGGGTTGAACCGCGTACGTCAGGTTGATGCCCCATCGCTCACCGTCACCAAGAAGTTGCTGGAATCGTGGCGTGTCGTCGGGGGTGGAGATGAGCAGTATGTCGCGTATGCCTGCCAGCATGAGTGTCGACAGCGGGTAATAAACCATGGGCTTGTCGTAAATCGGCAGCAACTGCTTTGAAATGACCTGCGTGACCGGGTAGAGGCGGGTGCCTGAGCCGCCTGCCAGAAGGATGCCTTTCATTGCTGATGCGCCCCATATTGGAGGTTGACCCAGCGCTTGTATGTCCCGGATTCCACGCCCTTGATCCATTCGGGGTTGGTCAGGTACCAGCGCATGGTCTGTTCCAGGCCTGATTCAAATTGTTGCGATGGTGACCACCCCAGCTCGCTTGCCAGCTTGCGTGAATCAATGGCATAGCGCCTGTCATGCCCTGGCCTGTCGGATACATAAGCGATCTGGCTGGAATAGGGGTTGCCCTGCCTTGGTGCCAGTCTGTCCAAAATTGAACAGATGGCATTTACCACTTGCAGGTTGGTGCGTTCGCAGTTCCCGCCGATATTGTAGGTTTCCCCCGGGAGTCCTTTGTCGAGCACGTCCCTGATTGCACCGCAATGATCGGCGACATACAGCCAGTCGCGAACATTCAGGCCATCGCCGTAGACGGGCAAAGCTTTTCCGCGCAGGGCATTCAGGACCATCAGCGGTATCAGTTTCTCGGGAAACTGGTAGGGCCCGTAATTGTTTGAGCAGTTTGTGGTCAGCACCGGCAGGCCGTAGGTGTGGTGGTAAGCGCGTGCCAGATGATCAGACGATGCCTTGGATGCTGAATACGGGCTATTGGGCGAGTAGGGATGTGATTCGGAAAAGGGCGGATCGTCCGGCCCCAATGATCCATAAACTTCGTCAGTTGAGACGTGCACAAACCTGAATGTATCCCGGCTCGGCCCGGGCAAGCGTTGCCACCAGGTTCTGCATTGTTCCAGCAGGTTGAACGTCCCCAGAATGTTGGTCTGCACGAACGCAGCGGGTCCATGAATCGATCTGTCCACATGACTTTCCGCTGCAAAGTGGACGATGGCCCTTGGCTGATGGCGTTCTAGGATGTCTGCAATCTGCTGGCTGTCGCAAATGTCTCCCTGAACGAAGACATGCCGGCGGTCGTTGGACAGTGATTTGAGGTTCTCAAGGTTTCCTGCATAAGTCAGCTTGTCCAGATTGATGAGGGGTTCATCAATCGAACGGAACCACTCAAGGACGAAATTCGAACCAATGAAACCCGCACCACCGGTTACAAGAATGGTCATCTTGCGGCTTTCCCGAGGGCGACCAGCTTCGCGTATTTATTGAAGCTGTTCATGGAGCCTATGCAGATATGGATCAAACCGGGCAATCCATCAAGAAAGCCGAGTCGCAAAAAATAGAACTTGCTGAACCGGGCCAGCGGCGAAACCAGCAGGGTCATGACACCTGCTGACCGCCCTTGGGCATGCAGTTGCTCCGCCTGCAGCGTGGTGTAAAGGTTCTGCTTGGCCAGATAACGATCAAGTGTTTCAGCAGAGTCATGGAGGAGGTCTCCCCGAAGTCTGAGGACGGGGCATTCGGCAAGGACTTTTTCGTGGATCGCATCGTCGCTCCACTTTGCCGAATTTCTGTGGAACAGGCGCAGGCTCCAGTCGGGATAACCTTCGCCATGCCGCAGCCATCGGCCAAGGAAGCGGTTGCAGCGTGGCATGGCAAATGCCTGCGCCCGGGGTGCACGCATTTCATACTCGATACTTTGACGGAGCTGCTCGCTGACCCGCTCATCCGCATCCAGGCAAATTACCCAATCGTTCATCGCCGTTGCCACCGCGTATTGTTTCTGGCGACCGTATCCCAGCCAGTCCTGGGTCACCACGCGGGCTCCCCTGGAAGTGGCCAGCGCCACTGTTTCGTCTGTGGACCCTGAATCGACCACGAGAATTTCGTCGCAGAAAGCCACGCTGTCGAGGCATCCCCCGATCTGGCTGGCCGCGTTGAGGCTGATAATGACGGCTGAAAGGGGCAATTTGGGGGCGAAAAATCGTATAATCAAGAAGTTGCGAGCTTCATTTTAAACCAATTGTGCGCTCCCATCTAATGCCATCGCATGCCTCGCATCCTCCTCATCAAGACGTCCTCTCTCGGGGATGTCGTCCACAATTTTCCGGTTGCAAGTGACATTGCGGAGCACTTCCCGGGGGCCATCATCGACTGGGTCGTCGAGGAAGCCTACGCGCCCTTGGTCAGCCTGCATCCGGCAGTAAGCACGACCATTCCGGTGGCCATGAGGCGCTGGCGGAAACACCTTTTCAGCGCACGCACCTGGCAGGAGATCGGCGCATTCCGCAGAGGTCTGGCTCTTGAATCCTATGACCTGTGCATTGACACCCAGGGTTTGCTGAAAAGTGCCTTGATCGCTGCAGCATCTGTCAGCGTCAAGCATGGGTTTGACGCAGCCACGGCAAGGGAGCCGCTTGCAGCCCGCTTCTACGATGTAACCCACCACGTGGACCGCAGCCAGCATGCCGTCATGAGAAACCGGCTGCTTGCAGGCATGGCGACGGGATACTCCGTCGGAGAGCTTGTCAACTACGGTCTGCAACAGGTGCCCGTCGCCGCAGGGCCAGCCGGATGTGTGCTGTTCCATGGCACCAGCCGCGATGACAAACTATGGCCCGTACCGGATTGGATCTTGCTGGGGCGCACACTGGAGTCGCTTGGATATCGCTGCATCATTCCCTGGGGAAGCGACGCGGAGAGGGTTCGCAGCGAGGTAATTTGCGCAGGACTTCACCATGCCACCGTCCCCGGACGCATGGATTTCGGCGAGATTGCCCGCGTGATTTCGAGCGCAAGTGCGGTGATTGGTGTTGATACCGGACTTGTGCATCTGGCTGCGGCGCTGGGTCGGCCGGTCGTCGCCATATTTACCGGTTCCGACCCGATACTGACCGGAGTACATGGCGTCAGCCTGGCGCGCAATCTGGGTCGTTGCGGGGCGCCTCCCGAACCGGCAGAAGTTTTGGCCAGTCTCCAGGAAATGGGGGTGATCAGGTGAGGTGGCGTTTCGCATACGCCATGTACTCGCTGTTGCTCTATTTGCTGCTGCCTTTTCTCATGCTGCGCTTATGGTGGCGGGGGGGGCGTGAGCCGGGGTATCGCATCCGGGTGGCCGAGCGATTTGGCTGGTATGCAGGCGCACTCCCCAATGGCAGATTCATCTGGGTGCATGCAGTATCTCTGGGAGAAACTCGCGCCGCCCGTCCCTTGATTGACGGGCTGCTCAAGACTTACCCTGACCACCAGATCATCCTCACGCAGATGACCGCCAGCGGCCTTGTTGCCGCCCAACAGCTTTACGGTGATTGCGACAGGGTCCATCTCGCGTGGCTGCCGTACGACTATCGCATTGCAACCAGGCGTTTCCTTGCGCACTACCGGCCTGCCCTGGGCGTCATTATGGAAACCGAAATCTGGATTTCGCTGCTGGAAGAGTGCAAGCTGCGTGAGATCCCGGTGCTGCTGGCCAATGGGCGATTGTCACAGCGGTCTGCAGATCGCTACAGAGTGATAGGCGTCCTGGTGCAGCGGGCACTGGCGTGTCTGGCAGTGACTGCCGTCCAGACGAATGCTGACGCAGAGCGATTCAGGCGGTTGGGTGCCCATGACATCCATGTCACCGGCAACCTGAAGTTTGACGCCGCATTCGCACGGGAAAATTCGTTGTTGTCAGGTGAGTTCCGACGCCGCTTCGGTGTCCGCAAGGTTGTGCTTGCGGCTTCACTTCGCGAAGGGGAGGAAGCGCTACTGATCGACGCCTTGAAGGGCACGGGTCGTTTTGCCAGCAACGCCTTGCTGCTTATGGTTCCCCGGCATCCCCAGCGCTTCGAGGAGGTCGCTGATTTTCTGGCCAGGGCAAACGTGAGTTTTGCCAGAAGAAGTTCGGGGGACATTGTGCCAACGAACTGCCAGGTGGTTCTTGGCGACAGTATGGGGGAAATGCAGGCTTATTTGAAGGCATGCGATTGCGCGTTTGTCGGCGGTAGTCTGCTGCCATTCGGGGGGCAGAATCTCATCGAGGCCTGTGCTGCGGGTGTGCCAGTGCTTTTTGGCCCACATACCTTCAACTTTGCCGAGGCCTCGGAGGCCGCTGTGGCAGCGGGAGCCGCGTTGCGCGTCACGGATGCAGTACAGCTGGTGCGCGAGATCAATGTTCTGCTCGGCGATGACTCTAGGCGGGCAGCAATGGGAGCGGCGGCACTGGCCTTCTGCAGTGCTCACACCGGGGCCACTGAAAAAACATTGGATCTGTGCCGCGGACTGCTGCCCGTAGCGTGAAGCTACGGACAATTTCTTTCCCCTTCAGTTTGTCCCCTGGGCGAGCAGGCGGTTGACCTCCTCCAGGTCTGCATCACTCAGGTTGCCGGTCGCTGCCTTGAGCCGCAGGCCGTTCATGATGGTGTCGTAGCGGGCCCGGGACATGTCGCGGCGGGTCGAGAAAACCTGTTGCTGGGAATTCAGTACATCGATGTTGATGCGCACCCCCACTTCATAGCCCAGTTTGTTGGAGGCCAACGCGGTTTCGGAAGAGAGCAGTGCCTGCTCCAGTGCGCGCACCTGGGCCATGCCATTGGTGACACCGAGGAAGGATTGGCGGGCGGACAGCGCGGCCTGGCGGCGACTGGATTCAAGGTCCGAACGGACCTTTTCTTGCAACGCGAGCGATTCGCGGATGCGCGAACTGGTTGCACCGCCGGCATAGAGCGGAAGTGCAAGTTGCAGCCCGATGGTGGCTGACTTGATATCGCTTCCCAGGGGATTGGCTCCTGTCGACCCCGTTACTGCCGTGTTTCCATAGGAGCCAACCAGGTCAACAGTCGGATAGTGCCCGGCACGGTTGCGAGCAACTTCGCGAGAGGAAATCTCCACAGCGGCTTCCTGCACGCGAACGGTAAAGTTCTGGCGCTGTGCCGTATCAACCCAGGTTTCCATGTCGGAAGGCTGCGGCGGACTTAACTGCAACTGCTGGCGGAGTGGCGAAAGCGCCCCCGGAAATTTGCCGATCAGCAACTGGAGTGCGCGCTGGCGGATTTCAAGATCGTTTTGCGCGACGATTTCCTGGGAGGTCGACAGGTCAAATCGAGCCTGGGCTTCGTGGGTATCGGTGATGGTGGTTGTGCCAACCTCAAAATTTCGCCGAGCCTGCTCCAGTTGTTCTGTAATGGCCGCCTTCTGTGCCCGGATGAAGGCAAGGCTGTCCTGGGAAGCAAGCACGTCAAAGTAGGCTTGGGCAGTGCGAATGATCAGGTCCTGGCTGGAGAGACCAAACTGGGCCTCGGCCTGCGCCACCTGGAATTCCGCCTGTTCGTACTGCGCCCAGTTACCCAGCCTGAACAGGGGCTGATTGAGTGAGACGGTCCACGCATTCGAACTGAATACCCGCGGCACGAACACTGCATTGGGCACTCCGGAGCGCACATCACCATCTGTGTAGGATGTGCTGCCTGTCAGATTGATGGTGGGCAGTATCAGTGCCTTGCCCTGAGGCAGGCGCTCGCGACCAGCCTTGAGGGTGGCCTGCGCGGAAGCAAAGGCCGCATCATTGGCCCGGGCGTCCCGGTAAACCTGCAGCAAGTCCGCGGCATTCAGTTGCCCTGCAAACAGCAGACATGCTGCCGTCGTCCATTCCGTCAACCGCATCAAGTCCCCCTTTGTTCGCACGTGGCGGTTCCCCAGTCCGTCATCTTATTGCAGTCACGGTCGCCAGGCGTGTTGAATTGCTGCATGCGGCGGATTCACGTGATCCAGATTCTTCTCTTCCGCTGATTTTTTGCAGCTTACGCGCCAGCGAAGCTCAAAACTCGAACCGTTTCGGCTGAAGGGCGTTCTTCAGGGCGGGATAACAGGTTTCGAACAAATCCGTCGAAACATAGGCCCCGGGCGCCGAGCAGGTGATCAGCCGGGCAACCATGACAGGCGCATCGCCAACGATGGCAAACAAGCGCCCGCCTGGCTTGAGCTGGTTCAGAAAAGCCTGCGGCAACACCGGCGTCGAGCCAGTCAGGACGATGACGTCGTAAGGGCCGCTCTTCTCCCAGCCCTGTGCGGCATCGCCGAGTTCGAGGGTGACATTCTCTATCCCATGTGCCGCTAAGGCTTTTTCCCCAGATTGCTTGAGATTGGGGCTGATTTCGATCGAATAGACGTGTTGACTGCGGTGGGCCAGCAAAGCCGTCAGGTAACCCGATCCGGTACCCACTTCCAGAACGCGGTCAGACTTCCGCACCCCCAGTTCCTGAATCACCCGGGCTTCCAGCTTCGGCTGCCACATCAACTGGCCTTCGCCGATGGGAATTTCCAGATCGGAAAGAGCAATCTCGTGGCAGTCGGGGGGCACGAACTCCTCCCGGCGGATGGCATACAGGAGGTCAAGCACATCCTGGTCCAGAACTTCCCAGGTCCGGATTTGCTGCTCAACCATATTGAAGCGAGCTTGTTCGAAATTCATCATAACCCTCTGGAGAGCGCGGATTCTACCGCGCTTCCCGTGGGAACGGGGTAGCCACGCAGACAGTTGCCGCAATCACCACCCTCCCGCTTTGGACTGCTTGCAGAGGGCTATGGCTTGGAGTAGCTTTGCACCACGCAGGGGTCCTGGCCAAACTGTTCGGCCGGGTGAGAGACACCCTCGGAACCTGATGCGGATAATGCCGCCGAAGGGACGCGTTGCAGGCCAACTGCTTCCCGGCTCCCTTAGGCTTATAGGAGGTAAGCATGGCAGCAGCCAATCCCAAATTTATTGCAGCGAACGCCCATGTCGACGAGGCTGCGGTACAGCCCCTGCCCATGTCCCGCAAGGTGTATGTGGAGGGCTCCCGGCCGGACATTCGCGTGCCGATGCGCGAAATCACCCAGTCCGAGACGCCAGCTTCTTTCGGCGCGGAGGAGAACCCCCCCATTTTCGTCTACGACTGCTCCGGTCCCTACACGGACCCGGATGCGAGCATAGACATCCGCCAGGGCCTGCCGGCCTTGCGGGCCGACTGGATACTGGAGCGTGCCGACACCGAGGAGCTGGATGGCCCCACCTCTAATTACGGGGCCGAGCGCCTGTCCGACCCCGGCCTGGCCACCATGCGTTTTTCCCTCAAACGCAAGCCCCGGCGCGCCATGGCCGGGCGCAACGTCAGCCAGATGCACTACGCCCGCAAGGGGATCGTCACGCCCGAGATGGAGTATGTCGCCATCCGAGAAAACCAGAACCGCCTGCAGTATCTCGAATCGCTCAAGGCGTCGGGCCCGCAGGGGGCCAAGCTGGCTGAACTGATGATGCGCCAGCACCGCGGTGAGTCCTTCGGCGCGGCAATCCCTGCGCACATCACCCCGGAATTCGTGCGTGACGAAGTGGCGCGCGGGCGTGCCATCATTCCTGTCAACATCAACCACCCGGAGGCTGAGCCGATGATCATCGGCCGCAATTTCCTGGTGAAGATCAATGCCAACATCGGCAATTCGGCAGTGACTTCGGGCATCTCCGAAGAGGTCGAGAAAATGACCTGGTCGATACGCTGGGGTGGTGACACGGTGATGGACCTCTCCACCGGCAAAAACATCCACGAAACGCGGGAATGGATCGTGCGCAATGCGCCGGTGCCGATCGGGACGGTGCCCATCTACCAAGCGCTGGAAAAGGTCAACGGCAAGGCTGAGGACCTCACCTGGGAAATCTTCCGCGACACGCTCATCGAACAGGCCGAACAGGGCGTGGACTACTTCACCATTCACGCCGGTGTGCTGCTGCGCTATGTGCCAATGACAGCCAAGCGCATGACCGGTATCGTCTCGCGTGGGGGCTCCATCATGGCCAAGTGGTGCCTTGCACACCACAAGGAAAATTTCCTCTACACCCACTTTGAGGACATCTGCGAGATCATGAAGGCCTATGACGTGTCCTTCTCCCTCGGGGACGGACTCCGGCCGGGCTCGATATGGGATGCCAATGACGATGCCCAGCTGGGCGAATTGCGCACCCTGGGCGAGCTGACCAGCGTCGCCTGGAAGCATGACGTGCAGGTGATGATCGAAGGGCCCGGGCATGTGCCCATGCAACTGATCAAGGAGAACATGGACCTTCAGTTGAAGGATTGCCATGAGGCGCCTTTCTACACGCTGGGGCCGCTTACCACCGACATCGCGCCCGGCTACGATCACATCACCAGCGCCATCGGTGCGGCCCAGATCGGCTGGTACGGCACGGCCATGCTGTGCTATGTCACGCCCAAGGAACACCTGGGGCTGCCAGACAAGAAGGACGTCAAGGACGGCATCATCGCGTACAAGATCGCCGCACACGCCGCTGACCTTGCCAAGGGCCATCCGGGCGCCCAGATTCGCGACAATGCCCTGTCCAAGGCCCGCTTCGAATTCCGCTGGGAGGATCAGTTCAACCTCGGCCTCGATCCGGACACGGCGCGCGAGTACCACGATGAAACCCTGCCGCAGCAGGGCGCCAAGGTGGCGCACTTCTGCTCCATGTGCGGGCCGCATTTTTGCTCGATGAAGATCACGCAGGATGTGCGCGACTACGCCGCCGGACTGGGCGTATCGGAACAGGAAGCCCTCAACAAGGGCATGCAGCAGAAATCCATCGAGTTCGTCCGCCAGGGCGCGGAGATCTACAAGAAGTCCTGACCGCGAGGATCGGTGAGCAGGCGCTTGTCGACTCACCGAACCAGACATCAGGCCAGGGGCGGGGAGCGGTACTGGTCGGGATGTTCCGGGGGCTGGATGGTTCGTTCGGGCCCGGCGCCTGATCAGGTATCAGGCATTGAGCACGTTAGAATGCCCTCCCCATGGACATCACTCTGCTTATCAAGGCTCTGATACTCGGTATCATCGAGGGCCTCACGGAATTCCTTCCGATTTCCTCCACCGGCCATCTGATACTGGCCGGACACCTGCTCGGCTTCAATGACGAAAAGGGCAAGGTTTTCGAGATCGCCATCCAGACCGGGGCCATGCTGGCCATCGTCTGGGAGTATCGAGCCCGATTCTGGGCTGCCATTTCGGGCTTTGGCAGGCGGCCGGAGTCGACCCGCTTCATCGCCAACCTTGCCATCGCCTTCATGCCGGCGGCCATCCTGGGGTTGACCTTCGGCAAGTTTATCAAGACCCACCTGTTTGAGCCGGTGCCCGTGGCCATGGCTTTTATCGTTGGTGGACTGATCATTCTGTGGGTCGAGCGCCGTGGTCAGCCCGCGGTGCGCGTTCAGGGTGTCGATGACATGAACTGGACGGATGCACTGAAGGTAGGCCTGGCGCAGGCGGTTGCCCTGATCCCCGGGACATCGCGCTCAGGCGCCACCATCATCGGTGGCATGCTGTTCGGCCTGTCGCGCAAGGCGGCCGCGGAGTTCTCGTTCTTTCTGGCGGTTCCCACACTCATGGCAGCGGGCGCCTACGACCTGTTTCGGAGCAGGGGGTTGCTTTCGATTGCGGATCTGCCCATGTTCGGCGTCGGCGGGCTTGCCGCGTTTGTCTCGGCTTTCTTCTGCGTGCGCTGGCTGATGCGCTACATCATCAGCCACGACTTCACGATCTTTGCCTGGTATCGCATCATCTTCGGCATCATTGTCCTGGCTACGGCGTGGAGTGGCATGATCAGCTGGTCTTCCGGCTGAGATCAAATGATCATATTTGCTGCAGAAAGTCTATGCTGATGAGTCGATACATTTTAATTTGATAATAATATGTCATCCGAAATCGGACCGCCGCCGATGGCGGGAACCAGATGCGGCACCATCGCCGCAACACCGATTCCCTGAGGCGCTCAGTAAGTCTTGTACGGCAGGAATTTCCCGGACAGCACCACATGCACCCGGTCACCCTTGGGATCGGGCTCGCGCGTGATGTCCATGGAGAAATCGATCGCGCTCATGATGCCGTCGCCAAACTCTTCATGGATAAGTTCCTTGATGGTGGTGCCGTAGACACTCACTATCTCGTACCAGCGGTAGATGAGGGGGTCGGTCGGGACGGCCGAGGGGAGTGACCCCTTGTAGGGCACCACCTGCAGCAGTTGTACTGCATCTTTGGGCAGGTCCAGCATCCGTCCCACGATGTCTGCCTGCTTCTTGGTGAGCGTCATCTGGCCCAGGCATGCTGCCGTAGTCCATTCCTTGCTCAAGCCGAGCTTCTTGGCGATGTCGGCCCATTTGATGCCTTTCTTGATCCTGTTGGTGACAATCAGTTCGGTCACGTCATTGCGGTTCATGCAGTTCTCCTTTCGGGTTTCAGTGGCTGGCCGCCAGTGGTTGCAGCTGGTCGGCGGGTTGGGGTCCTGAGGGCGTGTCTTCCAACCCCGGTCGGACGACAGGGGGCGTGCTTGCCTGGCCGCTTGTCCCTTCCTGTCTTCCCTGATAGTGCTTCGAGCGGGTGACCAGGAAGTCGACCAGATGGTTTCGTATCCGGTAATACTGCGGATCATGGTGCAGGCTGTGACGGGTCCGTTCGCGCGGCAGCGTGTTCTCGACGATCTCGGCGATCACTGCGTTCGGTCCGTTGGACATCAGCAGTATCTTGTCGGCTAGCAGAATCGCTTCATCGACATCGTGCGTGATCATGAACACCGTCTGGTGCGTGGCCTGGACAATGCGCAGCAATTCGTCCTGTATGGTGCCGCGGGTAAGCGCATCCAGCGCCCCGAAGGGCTCGTCCAGCAGGAGCATCTTCGGTTCGATGGCAAAGGCACGGGCAATGCCGACACGCTGCTTCATGCCGCCGGACAGTTCCGAAGGCTTCTTGTGTTCTGCGCCGGTCAGGCCAACCAGGTCGATGAAGCGCTGGCAATGCGCCTGTACCTGAGTCTTGTTCCAGTCCGGCCAGCGTGACTTCACGGCGAAGGCGATGTTTTTCATCACCGTGAGCCAGGGTATCAGGGCATGTCCCTGAAACACCACGCCACGGTCCAGTGACGGTCCGGCGATCTCGCG
>CAIPGJ010000192.1 GCA_903864555.1 uncultured Pseudomonadota bacterium
CGCGCCATCGGGTCGCCGACATCGTCCTGCAGCGAATACAGCGCCTGTACCTCCGAGGAACCGTACAGGCCGCGCAGCCGAAATCCGAGGCGGTCTTCGCGCTCGGCCAGCGGCATGCCGGTGGCGCCCATGAAGAATTTCATGCGCGGCAGTGAGACGGGGTCACCCGCCACCGCGTAAATGCGCTCGACCAGGTCGAGGTTCATGCAGCCATGGGTGGTGTGATGGGCGCGCATCAGCGCCGCCGCCGCCGGCGGATCGAAGGTGTGCTGCATCACCATGGGCGTGCCGGCGTACAGCGCCGCCATGGTCTGCGCCAGGCCATAGGTGCCACAAAAGGGCAGCATCTGCAGCACGCAGGCACCGGGATCACTGAAGCCAAAGGCCGGGGCCACAGCCTCGGCATGGCGCAGGATGCTCCCCTGCGTGTGCGTGGCCAGCTTGGGCCGCCCGGTGGTGCCCGAGGTGGTGAAGGTCACCACCGGCAGCGACGCCTCGCCCTGATCTTCAGTGTGTGGTGCTTCGCCAGCCAGCGCGGCATAGGGCAGCGTGGGCACGTCCAGACCGTGCACTGCGGACGCATCGGCGGCGGCGCCACCGGGACCGGTGTCTTCATAGGCGATGAGGAAATCCAGTGCCGGCAGTTCGTCGCGGGCGCCCTGCAGCAGGCGGGCGAATTCGATATTGCGGTAATGCGGCCAGAACACCACGCCCTTCACGCCGGCACGCGACCAGATGTCGGCGATCTCGCGACTGCGAAAGCGGGTGTTGGTGGCGATCGCGATGGCGCCCAGGCGTGCCAGCGCGAGGAAGCACACCAGCCAGGCCGGCACATTGGGGAGCCAGATGGCCACGCGGTCGCCGCGCCGCACGCCCAGTTTCGCGAAACCTGCGGCGACGCGACGTGACTGCTCATCCAGTTCGGCGCGGGTGATGGCGCCCCCGGCCGTCCACAGCGCCACGCCATCGGGCTGGTGCGCCGCCAGTGCCGCATAGGCCTGCGCCAGCGACAGTGGCGCCGGCGACACCGTCTTTTGCCTGTCTCACTCCAATGCCGCCTCCCTCAAGCCGCCGGCAGCGCCGCGATAAAGCCCTTCATCTCGGCCACGCAGCGCTCCGGCAGCATGAAGCCCACGCCCTGGCCGTAGCCTTCGAACACCTTCAGCCGGCTACCGGGGATGCGCGCGCTCATCGCCTTCATGTCCTCATGCGTGGCGATGGTGCTGCCATCGCCCACCAGAATCAGGAGCGGTGTCTTCAAGAGCGGCAGTTGCTCCCACAGGTCCACCTTCTTCATCAGTTCGTGGATGGCGATGGTGGTCTCCACATCGGCGCGGGCGAATTCGGCCGTGGTCCAGTCGATCCAGCCCTGCGGCACCTTGTCCACGTCCACACGGCCCTTGAGGGTCTTCTGCGCCCAGTAACCCATGCCGTGCGCGCGCACTTCCTCATTGACGAACATGCCGAGGAACCCCTTGGGTATCTTGAAAGGCGTGTTGCAGGTGGTGATGGAGGCGACCCGCTCCGGATGCGCCAGCGCGGTGGCCACCCCGACGATGCCACCGGAAGCCTCCGAGCCCCAGTGCACGCGGTCCAGGCCCAGTTCATCCAGCAGGCCGATGACATCGGTCACCAGATCCCCGGCATTGAACTCGTAATCCTTCGGGCAACTGGTGTCGCCCATGCCGCGCGAATCAAAGGTGACGACGCGGAAGTCGCGGCACAGCAGCGGCACCCACTGGTACCAGAAGCGCTGGTTGCGCGCGAAGCCGTGGTGCAACAGCACCGTCTGCGCCGGCTTCCAGGGGTCGGTGTAATCGGTGACCTGGTAATGGATGTCAATGCCATTGACCCGGGCCACGCCCGAGGTCGATCCCACCGTGAGTTGCCGCATTCGATTCGCCTCCTGTTGTGCGGGCCAGGTCCGGTCATCTTGTCCCGGCCGGGTCATTGGGTCACGACCGCCCGTGTCTGGAGTCGCCTGGCCCCATCGGACCGAAAGGGTACCCCAGGGCCGCCGAAACACAAACCGGGGATGGACATCCTCATGGCCGCATGCTGCTCGCACACCAGTTGCAGCACACCCTGGACGGACTCATGTCCACCGGCACGCGGCGCCGGTCACTCTGGGCAATATGATCACTTTCAATCGGTACTGATTTTCATCACTGGCTTTTCAGGATGAATGTGATCAACTGTATCGAGCCGTTCCAGGAGCCTGCCGTCACTCCAGCGGTATGCCGGCCTGCCTGACCACCCGTGCCCACTTGGCCGTGTCGGTGCGGATCAATTGCGCCAGTTGTTCCGGCGTGCCCAGCACCGCTTCTATGCCCAGTTCGGCCATGCGGTTGCGCGTCTCCGCAGTCCCCATGTGGCGAACCGCTTCGGCATTGAGCCTGCGCACAATCTCGGCGGGCATGCCCGCGGGAGCCTGCAAGGCGGACCAGGTGCCGGATTCATAGCCGGGCAGGGTCTCGGCCACCGTGGGCACATCCGGCAGCAGCGCGGAGCGCCTGCTCCCGGTGACAGCAATGGCCCGCAGCTTGCCCCCGCGCACCAGCGGCAGCGCGACCACCGGGTTGTTGAGCATGAAGGAAATCTCCCCGCCCAGCAGTGCAGTGGATGCAGGGGCCTGGCCCTTGTAGGGCACGTGCAGCACGTCGATGCCGGCCATGGAGCGGAACAGTTCCCCCGACAGGTGCGAGGACACGCCGGTGCCAGCCGAGCCGAACTGCAGGGCACCCGGCTTCGACTTCGCCAGCGCGATCAGCTCCGGCACCGTGCGAACCGGCAGCGAGGGATGGGTGACGATGACAAAG
>CAIPGJ010000193.1 GCA_903864555.1 uncultured Pseudomonadota bacterium
CACATGAAACGTCTGTCCCTGGCGGCGATTGCACTTTCGTTCGTCCTGTCCGGTCCGGTTGCAGCGCAGGAGTTCCCCAATAGAGCGATCACGCTCGTGATGCCCTTTCAGGCCGGGGGCGTCGCCGATCTGTTTGGACGCCTCGTCAGCGACAAAATGGGCAGTTTGCTCGGCACAAAATTCATCGTCATCAACAATGCCGGCGCTGGTGGAGTTATCGGCGGCCAAGTCGTTGCCAACGCGAAGCCTGACGGCTATACGATTCTCTACGCCACGGATACGGTGATGGTCAACCACCCTCTCGTGACAAAAAACCCGTTATTTATCCCGGACAAGGCGTTCGCGCCAATCCACAGCCTTACGACCACACCGTGGATGTTCGCGGTCCGTCCCGATGCGCCATACAAGACCATGCGCGAGGTGGTCGAGTTCGCGCGCAAGAACCCGGGGAAGCTCAACTACTTCATCCTCGACATTGGATCGTCGCATCATGTCATGGGGGAACTCCTGCAGAAGGCGGCAGGCGTGAAGTTCACGCCTATCCCCTACAAGGGCGGGCCCCAGGGTTTTCAGGACTTCTTCGGCGGCCGGCTCGACCTGATGATGGACTATGCAAACACCTGGGCGCCGTTCGTGGCGGCCGGCAAGGCCATTCCGATCGGCGTGGCCTCGGCGGCGCGTCTGCCTGTCGCGCCGAACGTGCCGACCTTCGCGGAGCAGGGCTACGACGTCGCGTTCGGTCCGATCGGAGTGCTGGCTGCGCCGGTTGCGACGCCCAAGGCCGTGATCGACAAACTCTCGGAGACGATGGCCCGGGTTCACAAGGATCCCGCGTTCGTGAAGTACTGCTTCGATCGAGGCTCGGTGCAACTGATGTATGGCCCTGCCGAGACGAAAGCATTCCTCGAGCAGCGGACCACAAGGATGAAGCAGTTGTTCGACGAGTTGGGCATCAAGCCGGAATGAAGTCGACAGGAACCGGCGCACACATCCAAGGAGAGATCATGAAGTGCACCCTGCATGCCCTGACCGCCACCACCTTGCTGGCGTCCACCCTCCTGCCATCCACCCCGGCCTTCGCGCAAGGCAGCGCCGACGCCTGGCCCTCGCGGCCGGTCACCATCATCGTGGCGCTCGCCCCTGGCGCTGCGGTGGACATCGAGACACGCCTGTACGCCAATGAGTTGTCGAAGAACATGAACCGCAGCTTCCTGGTGGATTACAAGCCTGGCGCGGGCAGCACCATCGGCCTCGCCCATGTCGCCAAGTCGGCGCCCGACGGCTATACGCTGTTGTCCATGACGGCCTCCGCCTCCATCGCGAAGATGGCCTATCCCAACTTCAGCTTCGATCCCCTCAAGGACCTCGCTCCCGTCTCGCTCATGTCCATGCGGCCCATCGTCTTCGTGGTGAACCCTGCGCTGCCGGTGAAGTCGCTCAAGGAATTCATCGCCTACGCCAGGGCGAATCCCATGAAGGTGAATGCCGGCACCGCCGGCGCGGGTGGTCTCGCCGAACTGGGCTGGGGCTGGTTCAACAGCCTCACCGACACCAAGGTGACCCTGGTGCACTACAAGGGCGGCGGCCCGGCGCTCAAGGCGGTGCTGGCGGGCGAAGTGGACATCATTTTCGGCGGCCTCGCTGTCTCGATACCGCAGGTCAAGGCAGGCAAGCTGCGGGCGCTGGGCACCTCCATGCTGGAGCGCTCGAAACTTACGCCCGACCTGCCCACCGCAGCCGAGCAGGGACTTCCCGGCTTCAACTATTTCCAGTGGCTGGGCATCGCAGCGCCGGCCGCCACGCCGCAGCCGATCATCGTCCGCCTCAATGCTGAACTGGCCAAGGTGGCCAAGTCCGCGGAGGTGCAGCGCAAGCTCGAAGACGATGGCACCATCCTGGTGGGCACCAGCCCGGAGCGCTTCCGCCAGATTTACGAGGAAGAATCCGCCCGGCTGCGCAAGGTGGCCAAAGACATCAACATGAAGTTCACCGAGTAGCCGCACCGGAAGGCCTCTCCCCGCGCAGGCCACCGTGAAGGCCGGGACTGCCTGCGTCGTGCATCCCTGTCCCCGTCAAGTTCCGGCAAGCCACCGCCCCTTACAATGACGGGCTCATGCGCATTCATTTCGTTTTTGCCCTCAACGTTTTCAATACCTCGAGCACTTTTGCCAATCGCGTGCTGCTGGCGCTGTTTGCGGTGAGGCTGGGCGCCTCGCCGGTGATGGTGGGGGTGCTGGGGGCGATGTTCGCGGTGTTCCCCTCGCTGCTGGCGGTGATGGCCGGGCGCCTGGCCGACCGCATTGGCTCGCGCTACCCGATGATCGTCGGCACCGTGGGCATGAGCCTGGGCATGCTGGTGCCTTACTTCTGGCCGACCCTGCCCGCCATCCTGTTTGCCGCGCTGATGTGCGGCTTTGCGCAGGTGTTCTTCAATGTCTCGACGCAGAACCTCACCGGCGTCCTCAGCACGCCGGAGACGCGTTCGCGCAATTTCGCCAACTACGCGCTGACCAATTCGACCGGGCAGTTTATCGGTCCGCTGATCGGCGGCTTCTCCATCGATCATCTTTCCAACGCCAACGCCAGCCTGCTGCTGGCGGTGTTTGCCACCATCCCGCTGCTCATGCTGCTGTGGGAGCGCCGGCCGCTGGAGCCGGAGCACCTGCGCAACCGCAGCCAGGAGAAGAAGGCCGCCGCCGCCAAGGCCGGCGGCGCGCTGCAGATGCTGAAGAACCCGGCGGTGCGCCAGTCGCTCTACACCGGCAGCCTGCTCAACTCCGGGCTCAACCTGTACCAGTTCTACATGCCGGTGTATGCCACTTCGGTGGGGGCCTCGGCCTCGGTGGTGGGCATCATCATGGCCATGAATTCCACCGCAGCCTTCTTCATCCGCGCGGTGCTGCCGGCGCTGATCAACCGCTGGAAGGAAGACCGGGTGCTGGTCATGGCCTTTGTCTGCGGCGCGGTCAGCCTGACCCTGGTGCCCTTTTTCGAGAACGCCTGGATGCTGGGCCTCCTGTCCTTTGTCTTCGGCCTGGGCATGGGCGTGGGCCAGCCCATCGTCAACATCCAGATGTTCGCCAACTCGCCGGAGGGACGCTCGGGTGAAGGTATCGGCCTGAAGATGACCACCAACCAGCTCACCAAGCTGGTCAGCCCGATTGCCTTTGGTGCCGTGGCCTCCGCCGTGGGCCTGCTGCCGATGTTCTGGCTGAATGCGCTGCTGCTGGGGTCGGGCGGCTGGATGGCGCGGCCGAAAAAAGGCAGGGTCCAGCGGACAGCTTGATGGGCAAGGTTTGAAGTGTCATGTGGCGAGGGCATCATTGTCCGATGATGGCCACAATGATCCCGTGGGTACCGGTCCGGCGATGGCGGATGGCGCGCGGACTGTCACAAGGCAGTTGCCGGTGATGCCGGGGGTCTCACCCTTTGCGGCCTCCGGCCCGGGCCATCTGACCCTGATGGCCATGCTGGCGTTCATCAGCCTTGTGCTGGTTGCATCACTGCTGCTCGGGCAGGCGGCCATTGCGATCTACGTGCTGGGATTCTGGCACTACTACCTCTACGGGCTTGCCTATCGTTACGGCAAGGTGCCGCTGGCGCTATTCAAGCGCGATGCCGTGCTGATGAAGTCGGTCGCGCTGGCCGCCCTGGGGGTGGCCTATTTTTCCTGTCCGCCGGACTGGCTGTCCCTGGCCGTGATGGCTGCAGGCTTCGGCCTGAACGCGCTGGCTGCCCGGGTGCTGGGGGTGGACCGCACCTACTATGGTCACGAGGTGGCCGGACTGCCGCACCGGCGCATCAGCGCATTTCCCTACTCGCAGGTCGGGCATCCCATGCTGGTGGGCAACATGGTTGCCTATGCCGGGACCATGATCAATGATTCGTTCCGCGAGCAATGGTGGCTGCTCGCCAGCATGCATGTGGCCTTCAATCTGGCGCTGCTCGCGATGGAAATGCGTGTGAAGCCGCTGCACGGCGCCGGCGCCGCCCCCGCATCCGCGACGGGCACACCTGCGGCGCTGGCCGGCCTGGGTGCTGCGGGGGCGATGGCAGGTGCGGCGGTGGCATTTGTCTACCTGGGCGATGACCGCAGGGCACTGGCCGGCGCCTTGCTGGGTGCAGGCATTGTCATATTTGCGCGGGTAATCTATGGCTTTTACTCTGGGGCGGTACCTGGCACCGGTGGCCGGCTTCAGGGCAGGGAGGCGCAATGAGCGACGCAGCACAACTGGGAACACAGGGCAAGGGCGGCACGCCGACCGGGCAGGGCCAACGCGCCACACGGCTGTTCCCCGTGCAGGTGGGGCGGTTTGACGATGCGGTCGCGCGCAGCCTCATCGACGAACTGGCGAACTGGGTCGTGGCGCGTTACCGCGAGGACCTCACGCAGCGCCCTTCAAAGCATGTCTATATCCGCCTGTTGCCTGAAGAAGTGGTCCGCAAGATCGACCGCATCCGCGACAACGCCGTCATCTGCGAAGCCATGCTGCGGCACTTCGGCCCGGACCATGTCATCACCCCGATGAAGCACACCGACGAGCTTTACCTATCCCACTACAACAAGGACCGCGGCGGCGACCAGGGCCTGTTCGACAAGCACTACGATGGCAACCTGCGCTTCCTGTCCTTTGGCACCGTGGTGCGTTCGCTGATCTACCTGCAGTCCGATGCCACCTACAAGGTGGTGTTTGCCCACAGTGGTGTGGAGAAGGCCTTCGTCACCTACGACTTCGGGCTGCTCGACTTTCACCGGGAACTGCACTGGGTCGAGGGCGAATACAGCAGTGATGGCCAGCAGCGCATCCTGCTCAAGTGCAATTACCTCGTCGCCCCGTGCGACGCCGGCCTGATGAAGTCCCTCGTGATAGGGGCGAATACCGGCGTTTTCTATCTGGTCAAAGCGGCCATGGAATACTCCAAGAGCCCGCGGAACCCGGCGCAGCGTTTCGTGGGCCTGCTGTGCAACGTGTTTCGCTTGCTTAACAACATTCACCCCTTTGTGCCGCTGATTGTCACGGCGGCGGTGCTGGGCGGTGTCGGCTGGGGCCTGATTCATTGGCTTGGCTAGCAGGGTGTTGAAGATGGAGGGCACGCTCTGCCTCGCCCCCAACGGCCGGATTGGCGGAATCCTATCCCAGTACGTATGATCATAATATTATTGCAAGCCCAATGAAGAAAACAGAGACCATCTGTAAATGATCATATCAATCCGGCCAGAGGCTTGCGCCCTGCCGCACCCGCCTTGCCTGCCGCTCCGGCTGGATTTCACTTTCGCTTAATATCCGCCTGTGGCTGCCATCGACGACCGTCAATGGCAGCCACGCGACCGGACCTGCCGCCCCGAGCAGACAGCAAGAATCCCGGCGAACCAACCAGGAGGCGACATGAACAAAGCCGTTCTGAACAGGCTGGCCGGTGGCGTATGGCTGCTGGCGCTGTGCGGTGGTCCGGCCCAAGCAGCCGACCAGGCGCCCGGCTATCCCTCGCGCAATGTGCGCATGGTGATTCCTTTCGTGCCCGGCGGCTCGTCCGATGTGATCGGCCGCATCGTGGCGCAAAAGCTCACCGAAGCCTGGGGCCAGCAGGTGATCGTGGACAACCGCGGCGGCGGCGGCACGGTCATCGGCACCGAGATCGTGGCCAGGGCCAATCCGGATGGCCACACCATCCTGCTCTCCACGCCGTCCTTCACGGTCAATGCGACGGGCGTGCGCACGCTGCCTTACAACCCGGCCAAGGATTTCTCGCCCATCATCCTGTTCGGCTTCGCGCCGATGATGATCATCGCCACGCCATCCTTTCCGCCGCGGACCATCAAGGAGCTGGTGGCCTATGCCAAGGCCAATGAAGGCAAGGTCACCTTCGGCTCGGCCGGCAACGGCAGCATCAACCAGATGGGCCTGGAGCTGATCAAGCTGCAGGGCGCGCCCATGACGCATGTGCCCTACAAGGGCGCCGCACCGGCCATGACCGATGTGGCGGGCGGCCAGATCAACCTGCTGCTCACCGCGGCGGGTGCCGCGCTGCCGCTGGTGAAGGCGGGCAAGCTGAAGGCGATTGCCGTCACCAGCCTGCAGCGCATCCCGCTGGCGCCGGACATCCCGGCCGTCTCGGAAACCTTCCCCGGCTACGAAGTGGTGAACTGGTACGGCTTCCAGGCGCCCGGCGCTACACCGCCCGCCATCGTGGCCAAGATCAACGCCGACATGATGCGTCTGCTCAAGGATGCCGATGTGCTGGACCGCATCGCGCGCGAAAGCAGCCTGCCCGGGGGCAGCACGCCCGAGCAGTTCCGCACTTTCCTGCAGAACGAAATCGTGAAGTGGACGCGGGTGATCAAGGAAACCGGCGCCACCGTGGACCAGTGAGGGCGCGCAGTCGAGCGGAGAAGGCCAATGCTGATTCACACAGCTGCCCCACACGAAATGAGCCATTTTGATTCGACACACGCAGATTTGAGCGAAGCCACTTCGCCGAGAATCCATTGAAACCAATTATCGTCATTCCCGCGAAG
>CAIPGJ010000194.1 GCA_903864555.1 uncultured Pseudomonadota bacterium
ACCGGCAGCTCGGCGAGGGAGGGATCATCCCGGATCTCGACGGCTGCGAAAAAACAGTCGCAGTCGAGATGGATGATCTTGCGCTGCGGGGCCTGCGGATCCAGTTGTGACGCCTCGTGCCGGGATGGGGTGCCTTCTGGCGCGCCGGTTGGCGCTACCGGACCGGGGCCGGCGCGGACATCCTGCCACAGCAGTCAATCGGCCGACGGCTCTGTCAGGTAGCTCGATGCCGAACGGCGGAATGCGCCCGCGGGGATGGTAGCCGCGGCAACACTGACTCGGGGTGTGCGGGGCGTTGGCGCGGGATCTTGACCGACAAAAACCGTCAACATTTGTCTTCGCATGCCGAATGCCCGTTGTGAATCCGGTGAATCACCACGCGGGCTGGGGGACGCTGCGCGCAAATCCTCGCCCAAGCCTTTGAATTGCATGGGCAGAGGATCTCCTGAACGAGACTGGCCCGCAAATTGAAGGCGCGTTGCATCTCTCGGCCTTCTGTCTATATTTCCATACGTGCGACCACCTATCTTTCACCACAAGGATTTTCTCCCGTGAACAGAATCCAGAAGGGCTTCACCCTGATCGAACTGATGATCGTGATCGCGATCGTAGGCATCCTCGCAGCCGTCGCGCTGCCCGCCTATCAGGACTACACCGTGCGTGCAAAAATCTCGGAAGGCATGGCCCGGGCCTCCGAGGCCAAGACGGCGGTGACCGAGTACTACTCCTCCACCGGCACCATCCCCGTTGCTGCGAGCATCTCGAACGTCTTCAACACCGCGGGCGCGGGCAAAGTCTCGCAGGTGAGCTGGAGCGACAGCGGCTCCAAGGGCATACAGGTGACCTTCAACGGCACCGCTACCGGCATCACCGAACTGGGCACAAGCAACGTGCTGCTCGTATCGCCCATCAGCAGGTCCGGCGGCATCATCGTCTGGAAGTGCGGCGCCACTGGCACCACCGTTGCGGCGAAATACCGCCCCGGCAGCTGCAAGTAAGCCCAGGCCGGGCTCTACCCCACCTGACGGGCGGTGCGCCTGCTCAGGATGGGTGGCCCGGCGTTGCGGAGCCTGAGGATCCGGCTGTGACGCCTCGGGCCGGGATGGTGTAGCCTTCGGCCGCGTCAGCAAGCGCCACCGGCCCGTTGCTGGCGCCACCATCCTGCCACAGCAGTTCACCCGCGGAGGACATAATGAGCACCGACAAGAACACCCCCTTCACCAAGGCCACGATGGGCATCGTGGACGGCCTGCCGCTCACCGCGAGCAGCGGCGGCCTCGAAGATCTGCGCCGGGACGTGCAGATGCTGATGGACATGGAGGCGATCCGGCAACTCAAGCACCGCTACTTCCGCTGCATCGATACCGCCAACGTGGCAGAGCTGGCAGAGATCTTCCACGACGACGTCGACGTGCACTTCGTCGGCGGCACCTACGAATGGAAGCTCAAGGGGAAGGATCAGTACCTGGGATCGATCGGCGGCGCTTTCCATAACCAGTCCATCGGTCACCACAACGCCCACCACCCCGAGGTCCAGATGCTGAGTGCCACCGAGGCCACCGCCATCTGGTACCTGAACGACCACATG
>CAIPGJ010000195.1 GCA_903864555.1 uncultured Pseudomonadota bacterium
CCATTCCCTCAGAGGCAGTATTTCACTCTTTTGAGGGGACTTTTCCCCATCCTGATACGATTAGGCTCCCGATTCCAAAGCCAAAAACGAAGCACCTCTGTGGCCCTGCATCGCCTCCCCAACCAACCCACCCGCATGCCGACATGGCAAGGTGCGGATGTCCCGCCTTCCCCCGTAGCAACCCGCACCGGCAGCCATGGACCGCGTTGACTGCGTTGTGGTGGGCGCAGGCGCAGTGGGTCTGGCCGTGGCCAGGGCCCTGGCGCTGGCCGGGCGTGAGGTGGTGGTGCTGGAACAGGCGCTGGGCATCGGCCATGGCACCAGCTCGCGCAACAGCGAAGTCATCCATGCCGGCATCTACTACCCGCCGGGATCACTCAAGGCCAGGCTGTGCGTGCGTGGCCGCCGGTTGCTGTACGACTACTGCGCCAGCCACGGGGTGGCCCACAGGCGCTGCGGCAAGCTGATTGTCGCCACGCGCGATGACGAGGTCGCGCAACTGGAGAGCCTGCTGGCCCACGGGCAGGCCAATGGCGTGGAAGACCTGCGCATGATCTCGCGCGCCGAGGCGCTGGCCATGGAACCGGACCTGCTGTGCGTGGCGGCGCTGCACTCGCCCTCGACCGGCATCATGGACAGCCACGGCCTGATGCTGGCCTATCAAGGCGAGGCAGAGCAACACGGCGCCATGATCGCCTTCGGTAGCCGGCTGCTGTCGGCACGGGCCGTTGCCGACGGGTTCGAACTCGAAACCGGCGGCAGCCAGGCCATGCGCATCGGCGCCCGCACGCTGGTGAACTGTGCCGGCCTGCAGGCGCCGGACCTGGCGCGCAACATAGCCGGCCTGCCTGCGCAGCACGTGCCCGGGGCCTGGTATGCCAAAGGCAATTACTTCACCCTGTCCTGCCGCGCGCCTTTCACCCGGCTGATCTATCCGCCACCCGAAGCCGCGGGCCTCGGTGTCCATCTGACGCTGGACCTGGCTGGCCAGGCCCGTTTCGGCCCCGACGTGGAGTGGGTGGACCGCATCGATTACCGGGTAGATCCGCGCCGCTGCGAAGGCTTTTATGCAGCCATACGCAGCTACTGGCCCGGCCTGCCCGACGGGGCACTGCAGCCCGGCTATGCCGGCATCCGCCCCAAAATCAATGCCCCCTCCGAACCAGCCCGGGACTTCGTCATCGAAGGACCACAGACCCATGGCCTGCCGGGACTGGTGAACCTGTTCGGCATCGAGTCACCCGGCCTGACTGCGTCGCTCGCCATCGCCGAGACGGTGACCGGCCTGCTCAAGGACTGACATGGAACAGCAGATCCAACACACTGGACACACGGAATCACCAGCCGAACTGTGCACCGTTGCCGACGTGCGGCAGATCGAACGGGCCGGGCTGTCCCAGGGCATGCCGCTCATGGAGCGCGCCGGACTGGTTGCGGCGGACCTGGCCGTGGAACTGCTGGGCAAGCTGTGCCAGGGTGGTGGCCGGCGGGCGCTGGTGATCGCAGGACCGGGCAACAACGGCGGTGATGCTCTGGAATGCGCGGTGCATCTGAAGCAGCGCTTCTTCGACGTCACTGCCGTATTCCTGGGCGAAGAGCATAGCCTGCCGGACGACGCCCGCCTCGCCCTGCAGAAATGGCGCGATGCCGGGGGCAGTCTGGAAGCAGACATCCCTGCCGGGCCGCCGGCACGCGACCGCTGGGACCTGGTGATCGACGGGCTGTTCGGCATCGGCCTGTCACGGCCACTCACCGGCAGGACTGCGCAAATGGTCGAGCGCATCAACCGGCTCGGCCTGCCCGTCCTGTCGCTGGACATCCCCAGCGGCCTGAATGCCGATACCGGTGCCATCATGGGCGTGGCCGTGCGTGCCAGCCACACCCTCACCTTCATCACCGGCAAGCCGGGCCTGCACACGCTGGACG
This sequence comes from uncultured Pseudomonadota bacterium, assembly GCA_903864555.1. Next base: position 1,927 of record CAIPGJ010000195.1, read on the forward strand.
GGCCGGACTGCTGCGGCACAGTGCATTGCGCCAGCCTGGGCACTGCGCCGCTGCCACGCCCGGTGAGTGCCGGCAGGCTGCTGGATCACTCGGTGCTCGGCAACATGAAAACCCGGCCTGCCAATTTCCACAAGGGCATGGCCGGCGATGTCGGCATCATCGGCGGTGCCACCGGCATGCTGGGTGCCCCGCTGATCGCCGGCCGTGCGGCACTCCGTACCGGCGCCGGCCGGGTGTTTGTCGGCTTCATTTCGTCCGAAGGCCCGGCACTCGACCTGCTGCAACCCGAACTGATGATGCGAACGCCGCAGCAGGTGATCGACGCCTGCAAGGTGCTGGCGCTGGGACCCGGCATGGGCGACAGCCCTGCCGCGGCTGCGCTGCTCGCCACCGCGCTCGGGGGAACACAGTCACTGGTGCTGGATGCCGACGCCCTCAACCTGCTGGGCGCTGACCCGGCACTGACAAGGCTGGCCGGGCAACGAACCGCCGCCACCGTGCTGACCCCGCATCCGGCCGAAGCAGGCCGGCTGCTGGGCACCACGACCGCTGAAGTACAACGCGACCGCCTGGCCGCCGCGCTGGAACTGGCGCGGCGCTTTCAGGCCTGCGTCGTGCTCAAGGGCAAAGGCAGCCTGCTGGCTGCGCCCGATGGCCGCTGGCGCATCAATTCCACCGGCAATCCGGGCATGGCCAGTGCCGGCATGGGCGATGCGCTGGCCGGCATGCTGGCGAGCCTGCTGGCCCAGGGCCTGCCCGCCATGGCGGCGCTGGAACTGGCCGTGTGGGTGCATGGCCGCGCTGCCGATGAACTGGCTGCCGGCGGCGACGGCCCACTGGGCATCACCGCCACCGATGTCACGCACGCGGCACGCCGCGTGCTGAACACCCCACCGTCTCTTTACAGCGTGCAATGAATCCGACCGACCAGGAACACCGCATGAATCTCAAGACCATTTTCTCCTCCCAGGGGTTCATAGCCCGCGTCTGGGGCCTCACCCACCCGTACTGGCAATCGGAAGAACGCGGCCGCGCCTGGGGCCTGCTGCTCACCATCGTCGCCCTCACTCTCGGGCTGGTCTACATCGAGGTCCAGTTCAATACCTGGAACCGCGAGTTCTACAACGCGCTCGAGCAGAAGAACTACGAGGACTTCAACGCCCTGCTGCTGTATTTCTGCTTTCTCGCGGTGCTGCTCATCTCCGGGGCCATCTACAAGCTCTACCTCACGCAGATGCTGACCATGCGCTGGCGGCAATGGCTGACCCGGCGCTACCTCGACGAATGGCTGGACAAGCAGGTGTATTACCGGCTGGAACTGGACAAGCGCGGCGCCGATAACCCCGACCAGCGCATCGCCGATGACATGCGCCTTGTCACCGACGGCACCCTGTCGCTGTCGCTGGGCCTGCTCTCGGCCGTGGTGACGCTGGTGTCCTTCGTCGCCATCCTGTGGGCGGTGTCCGGTCCCATCACGCTGTTCGGCATCACCATTCCCGGCTACATGGTGTGGTGCACGCTCATCTACGCGATTGTCGGCAGCATCCTCACCCATTACGTCGGGCGCTCGCTCATCGGCATCAACTTCTGCCAGGAACGCATGGAAGCCGATTTCCGTTTCAACCTGGTGCGCCTGCGCGAGAACGCCGAGGGCGTGGCGCTGTATCACGGCGAAGCCTCCGAACGCCAGGGACTGCTGGCACGCTTCGAAAGCATACGCAGCAACTGGTGGGAACTGATGCGCTTCACCAAGCGGCTGACCGGCTTTGTCGCCGGCTACAACCAGATCGCCATGATCTTCCCCTTCATGGTGGCGGCGCCGCGTTACTTCTCCGGCGCCATGCCGCTGGGCGGGCTGATGCAGATCGCCTCCGCCTTCGGCCAGGTGCAGGGATCGCTCTCCTGGTTCATCAACGCCTATGCCACGCTCGCCAACTGGCGCGCCAGCGTTGATCGCTTGCTGAGCTTCCACAACGCGCTGGAACTGGCACGCCAGGAAGTGGAGAACGCACCGCCCATCGTGCGCCAGGCCGCACCGGACCAGGCCATGCACGCGCGGCTGGAACTGGGCGTGCCCGGACGCGACGGCCAGCCCGGTCGCACCGTGCTCACCGGCGTGCAGGTCGACATCCGCCCCGGCGAAGGCCTGCTGGTCACAGGGCCCTCCGGCAGCGGCAAGAGCACGCTGTTCCGCGCACTGGCCGGCATCTGGCCCTACGGCGCCGGCTCGGTGGAAATACCTGCCGATGCGCGACTGCTGTTCCTGCCACAACGGCCCTACATTCCCATCGGCAGCCTGCGCGATGCCGTGTCCTACCCGGCCACCGGCGGCAGCTTTGGCGACGAAGCGATCCGCGAAGTCCTGCAGGCCTGCCGCCTGGAGCGCTTTGCCGATCGACTGGATGAGGAGCACAACTGGTCGATGATCATGAGTGGCGGCGAGCAGCAGCGCCTCGCAGTGGCGCGCGCGCTGCTGCACCAGCCTGACTACCTGTTCCTCGACGAGGCCACTGCCTCTCTTGATGAAGACAACGAGGATTACCTGTACGCGCTGATACGTCGGCGCCTGCCGAAGACGGCAGTGGTCAGCATCGCCCACAATCCGGACGTCGGGCGACACCACGAGAA